>JADLAZ010000304.1 GCA_020849725.1 Chloroflexota bacterium | reverse complement strand
GAGCGTCAGATCTACCGCATCGACCACTACCTGGGCAAGGAGACGGTCCAGAACATCCTCGTGTTTCGCTTCGCCAACGGCATCTTCGAGCCGACCTGGAACCGGCAGTACGTCGACCACGTGCAGATCACCGTCGCCGAGAACCTGGGCCTGGAGGGGCGCGGCGAGTACTACGACCAGGCCGGTGCGCTGCGCGACATGGTCCAGAACCACATGGCCCAACTGGTGACGCTGGTCGGCATGGAGCCGCCGGTGACGTTCGAGGCCGACGCGGTGCGCGACGAAAAGGTGAAGGTGCTGCGGGCGATCAAGCCGTTCACGCCGACCGAGGTGGCCGACAACACCGTGCTGGCGCAGTATGCCGAGGGCGCGATCATGGGCCAGCCAGTCCAAGGGTACCTGGAGGAGGATGAGGTCGGCGAGCACTCGCGCACACCGACATTCGTGGCGCTGCGGCTGACGATCGACAACTGGCGCTGGGCGGGGGTGCCGTTCTACCTGCGCACCGGCAAGCGCCTGCCAAAGCGAGTGACCGAGATCGCCGTCCAGTTCAAGCCAGCGCCGCAGCGACTCTTCCAGCAGGTCGGCGCGGGCATGGAGCCGAACGCGCTGGCGATGCAGATCCAGCCCGACGAGGGCATCTCGATTCGGTTCGTGGCCAAGGCGCCGGGCCAGCAGATCCGGCTGCGCTCGGTCGAGATGGACTTCAGTTACGGCGCCGCCTTCGGCGTTGAGTCGGCCGACGCCTACGAGCGGTTGCTGCTCGACTGCATGCTGGGCGACTCGACGCTGTTCACCCGGCGTGATGAGGTGGAGGCGGCCTGGGGGCTCGTGGCGCCGGTCCTGGACGGCTGGGAGGAGCGCTACGATGAGGCGCTGCCGAGCTACCCGGCCGGCACCTGGGGGCCGGAGGAGGCGACGGCGCTGATCCAGCAAGACGGCCGCCGCTGGCGCCGCCTCTGAGGGCTGGCGAGGAGAGAGCGCGATGAGCACCGCTGATCCGGCGCAGGAGATCTTCTTCGGCGGCCAGGCCGTCGCCGTCGACACCCAGACAATCGAGGCGGCCCTGCGCCACCTGTGGGCCGAGGGCCGCCAGGACGAGCGGGGCGTGATGCGGGCATGCATGGCCAATCTGGTCGTCTTTGCCGGTACGCCAGCAGCGGCCGACGAGGCCGGTGCGGCCATCGCCGAGATCACCGCCACCCATCTGGTGCGATCGATCGTGCTGGTCAGTGATGTAACGGCCCCCGGGTCGACCTTGCAGGCCTGGCTGTCGGCGCACTGCCAGATGCCGATGTCGAGCGGCCTGCGTGTCTGCTGCGAGCAGATCCGGCTGATGGCGACGGGCGAGACGGTCGAGCACCTGCCGAGCGCGGTGCTGCCGCTGCTGGTGCCGGACCTGCCGGTCATCGTTTGGTGGATGGGCGACCCGCCGTTCGGGTCGAGCCTGTTCGAGCAGCTCATCGAGGCGGCCGACCGGCTACTGGTGGACACCAACAGTTTCGAGGAGCCAACCTTCTCGCTGACGCGGCTGGCCTCACTGGTGCGGCACCGCTCGGGTCACCTGGCGGTGAGCGACCTGAACTGGGCGCGGCTCGTGGTCTGGCAAGATCAACTGGCGCAAGCGTTCGACTCGGCCGAGACACTCCCCTACCTGGATCGCACCGACCGGCTGGCGATCGCCTACCTGCGCCGCAGCGGCGAGCATGTCATCCCTGAGGAGGCGCTGCTGCTGGCCGGCTGGTTCCTGAACCGGCTGGGCTGGAAGCAGCCGCCAGCGCTGACGCGCATCGCCCAGGGACACTTCCGGGGTCGGCTTCGCCGCGCCGGACGCGAGCTGGCGCTGGAGATCGCGCCGCAGGAGGTCGACGTGCCGGCAGCGCAAGCCTCGCGCGCCGGGCTGCTGCTGAGCGTCGAGGTGCGCGCTACGCTGCCGGAGCGCGCGGCGGTCTTCCGGATCGAGCGCCAGGATTGGGAGCACGACACGATCACGACCACGATCGCGCTGCCAGACATGGCGCCACTGGCCAGTGCCCGGCGGCGCCCGCAGCGCACGCTGGCCAGCCTGCTGGCCGCCGATCTGAGCCGGCTCGACCATGACTACCTGTTCGAGGCGGCGCTGGAGACGGCGGCGCACCTGAGTGGCGCGCTGGAACTGCTGCCGCGCTGACACGGCCGGAAGCGCCGTGGGGATCGCCCTTGCGACGCGGGGATGCCAGGACGCCGCTCCGTTCCGTAATGCCAAGGATCCTCATCACTCCGGCGAACGCCGGGGTCCGGAGGGTGCTGAACGATGCCGATCCGCGACCTCTGCGCCACCGACGACGATTGATCAGTCGCTGACCGGATGTCGCGCCCAGCACGCGGCAGCCACGATGCGATGATAGACCCGGTCCTGGTCGGGCAGCAGCCTGCTGCTGACTCTCTGGCGCGTGCTCGCGCCGTGACGCAGACTTGCTAGTCCGGCGCTTCCAGGTCGACTTTGGCGTAGATCTCGTCGACCGCCAGGCGCGCGCCCAGCCCCGGCGCCTCGACCCAGTCGCCCGGCTCATACGTCCGGGACGTCCAGGCACCGTCCTCGCCGCAGCTGTAGACCTCCACCAGCGGCCGGGTCGTGTCGACCAGCATATAGTCGCGCAGCGCCGCCACCTGGCGGTAGAGCGCGGCCTTGGCGCCCCGGTCGTAGGCAGCCGTGCTCTTGGACAGCACCTCGACCACCAGACGCGGGGCGGTCAGCCACTCGTCGCCGCGGTCGTTGCGCTCGACTCCCGCGCAGCCGACGCTCGCGTCCGGGTAGACGAACTGCGTCGCCGCCACCCGCACCTTCATGTCGGCGGAGTAGACCCGGCAGGGGCCGTCGCGCAGGGCGGCGTGCAGGCCGGCGGCCACGTTGATCGCGATGACGCTGTGTATCCCCGTGCCGCCGGCCAGGGCGTAGACGAGGCCGTCGAGGTACTCGTGTCGCACCTCGCTGGTCCGTTCCATGTCGAGGTACTGCTCGACCGTCCAGCTCTGCGGCAGCGATGGCAGCGCGACCATGGGGCACCTCCGGCCCCATTGTACCAGTCCGCTCGCTGACAGCGACGGCTCGGCCGCTCAGCGGGCCGCCGGCCCCGGCAGGCGCGGCGCGCGGGTGCGCGGCCGGTGCGGGCCGGTCTCGTCGGCTAGTCGCTCGCGGGCATCGCGTGCCAGCCGGCGCAGCAGGCCGCTGAGAACGAGCGGCGGCACGACGGGCGCGGTCAGCGGCCGGCGGGCGACATCCAGATCCACGCGCGGCGTCGGCAACCCCGCCAGCGTGACCGCGCCGGGGCCATCGCCGGGGTCGGCGTCAAAGACGATCTGCGCCTCCAGTTCGATATCGACGGCATCGGCCAGCCAGCCGCGCACCTCGATGCGCACCGCCGGCTCCTCCGCCAGCCGGAAGCGCGCGCGGTCGCCAGCGGCCGGCAGGGGCGCCAGCAACGGCAGTGTCGCCCGGTCCACCAGCACGACCTGTCGCCAGCGCGTCGGCGCGACCATCGCCGTCATCGGCCCACCTCCCGCAGCCAGTGTAGGCCCACCGCCGCCACACCGCCAGCGCCGGGTACCAGGGGTCGAACGGCGCATGCTATGCTGTCCCCACTGGGCCTGGCGGCCAGCCGGTCCGGCCATCACCAACCTCCCGCATCACTCATCACTCATCACTTCCCTAGCCTCAGGAGACCCGCATGGCGACCGCCCCGGTGGCATTCCAGAGGCGCATCGACGCGGCGCTCGCGTCGCCGACGCTGGAGACGGCGCTGGCGCGAGCGCTGCCGGCGCTGCGAGGCCGACGCGTCGCCAGCATGGCCGGCGCTGACTTCCCGGCGCTGAAGGCCGACCTGGAGCGGCGCAAGCGCAACGCCATCGCCCGCCTGCCCGAGCTGATCGAGCAGTTCACCGCTTCGGCGACGCGCAATGGAGCGTCCGTACACTATGCCCGGACACCAGCCGAGGCGTGCGAGATCGTCGGCCGGCTCTGCCGCGAGCGCCACGCCCGCCTGGTCGTCAAGGGCAAGAGTATGGTCAGCGAGGAGATCGGGTTGAACCCCTTCCTCGAAGGCCAGGGCGTCAAGGTTGTGGAAACCGACCTGGGCGAGTGGATCATCCAACTGGCCGGCGAGCACCCGACACACCTGCTGGCGCCAGCGCTGCACAAGACGCGCGAGCAGATCGCCGAACTGCTGCACCAGGCGACGGGCGAGCCGGCCGACCCGAACGACATCGAGGCACTGGTCAAGATCGCCCGCCGGGCGCTGCGCCAGTCGTTCATCGACGCCGACATCGGCATCACCGGCGCCAACTTCGCGCTGGCCGACAGCGGCACGATCGGCATCGTCACCAACGAGGGCAACGACCGGCTGGCGGCGACGCTGCCACCGACGCACATCGCCATTCTCGGCATCGAGAAGATCGTCGCCGATCTGGACGACGCCACCGCCATTTTGAAGGTGCTGTCGCGCAGCGCCACCGGCCAGCAGCAGTCGGTCTACGTCTCCTACATCACCGGTCCGAGCCGCACGGCCGACATCGAGCTGTCGCTGACGATCGGCGTCCACGGTCCGCAGGAGGTCCATCTGGTCCTGCTCGACAATGGCCGGCTGGCGATGCGCGACGATCCCGAGTTTCGAGAGGCGCTGCACTGCATCCGCTGCGCCGCCTGCGCCAATGTCTGCCCGGCCTACCAGGCGGTTGGCGGCGCCGTCTTCGGCCACATCTACACCGGCCCGATCGGGCTGATGCTGACGGCGTTCCACCACGGGCTGGAGCACGCCGCCGGGCCGCAGAGCCTGTGCGTCAGTTGCAACGCCTGCGAGACGGTCTGCCCGGTCGGCATCCCGCTGGCGCGCCAGATCTTGACGCTGCGCCAGCGCGTCGTCGACCGCCAGGGGCTGCCGCGCGTCAAGGCGGCGGTGCTGCGCCGCGTCGCCCAACCCGGTGAGCTGGACCGCTGGACGCGGACGATGGCCCGGCTGCAGCGTCCGTTCGCGCGCGGCCGCTTCGTCGAGCGCCTGCCTGGCCAGGACCGCCTGGTGCGCTGGCGCAGCCTGCCGGCGCTGGCCGAGCGGCCGCTGCGCGACCGCGTGCTCAACCTGCCGACGCCGTCGCGCGCCGCGGCCGGGCCGCTGGCGGCGTCGGGCGCGGCCGGCGCGCGCATCGCCTACTTCGCCGGCTGCATGACCGACCGGCTCTACCCGGAGATGGGCGAGGCGGTGATCAAGGTGCTGCGGGCCTGCGGCGCGCACGTCACCTTCCCGGCGGCGCAGTCGTGCTGCGGACTGCCGGCACTCAACTCCGGCGACCGCGCCGGTGGGCTGGCGATGGCCCGCCAGACGATCGCGGCGCTGGAGGGGCTGGACGTCGACTACCTGCTGAGCGCCTCGGCCTCGTGCGTGGTGACGCTGGTGCAGGACTACCCGCACCTCTTCCGCGACGACGCGGCCTGGGCGGCACGGGCGGCGGCGCTGGCAACGAAGGTGATCGACTTCACGACCTTCATGGACCGCGTCGCCCGCCTGCCGGCCGGCGCTCTAGCCGCCACCGACCCGGCCGCGCCGGCGATCACCTACCACGACGCCTGCCAGAGCCACAACTGCCTGGGCCTGAAGGCCGAGCCGCGCCGGCTACTGACGGAGGTGCTGGGCTTGACGCTGACGGAGATGCAGGAGCCGAGCTTCTGCTGCGGCTTCGGTGGCTCCTTCTCGATCGAGCATGGCGACGTCGCCGAGCGCATCGTCGGGCGCAAGCTGCGCGACATCGACAGCACCGGCGCGGCCATCGTCGTCGCCGACAACCCTGGCTGCCTGCTGCACCTGCGCGGCGTCGTCAACGCCCGGCGGCTGCCGCTGCGGGTGCTGCACCTGGCCGAGGTGGTCGCGGCGCGGCTGAACGATCTGGAGCGTGCCCAGTCGTCACACTGACAGCGGCGCTCGCAGCGGCTCGAACGTCTGTGCAAGATCATGGATGGCGACACCGGCTGGGAGGTGCAGCGGGATGCCGGCAAGCGCGACCTCGATGTGTCGACGCAACCGAGGGCAAGTTCGGCGGCGACCTGGCTGACGCGGTCTGTCCTTGTCGCGCCAGAGTAGTGTGTCGTGACCGAGTGTTGGCACGTTAGGAAGGTGGGCCGCGTTTCGCGAGCGCAAGGCAAGTGACGCGCCCTGCGGCGGCAGCGATAGAATGAGCCAATGATTACAGATGGAGGCCGCATGCAGTTGGGCCTGTTCGATCTGAGCGAATTCCACCCTAATGCTGCCTCGTGGTTCGAGGAGATGGTAGGTGTTCTTGCTGTGTCTCGGGGACCTGCCTGGCCTGATCGCTTTGGTGAAGCGATCCGTCAATGGCTTTCCAGCCGCAACCGCCACTCGATCCGGACGCTGAGCCTCTTCTCGGGAGCGGGGGGCCTCGATATAGGCTTTCACGACGCCGGGTTCGCCATTCTCGAAATGGTTGAGATTGACCCGAGATTCGCCGCAACCTTGAAAGCAAATGCGTCAAGCAGCAGAATATTGGGCGACAGTGGTGTTAGATGCATTGACATTGCCGAATATCATCCACCACCCGACCTCGTGGTTGACTTTATCATCGGCGGGCCGCCATGCCAGACGTTTTCGGCAGCTGGCCGGAGGGCGGCCGGCGTGCCGGGACTGAGTGACCCACGGGGAGAGCTATTTCGGCACTACGTGAGGCTGCTGAAGGAACTTCGCCCCAAGGGCTTCCTCTTCGAAAACGTATATGGTATTACCGGAGCGCAGAACGGTGAGGCTTGGACTGTAATTCAGAATGCGTTCCGTGAGGCAGGATATCGGCTTTTTTCCCGCGTCCTCGACGCGGCCGATTATGGTGTTCCGCAGCACCGGGAAAGACTGTTCATCGTCGGGCTTCGAGAAGGCGAGTTCCTATTCCCAAGCCCGACTCATGGACCAGATTCTATTGGTCAGGAGGCCTACTTCACCGCAGGTGAGGCGGTTGCAGACGCCGATCTAATCGGGATGACAAGCGGCCTGAACGGCAAGTATGGCTCGCTGCTGAATGAAATTCCACCCGGCCTCAACTACAGCTTCTACACTCGCGAGCTAGGCCATCCGTCACCTATCTTCAGTTGGCGGTCGAAGTTCTCCGACTTCCTCTATAAGGCCGACCCCGATTTGCCCGTTAGGACCATCAAGGCCCAGGGTGGGCAGTATACGGGTCCTTTCAGCTGGGAGAATCGTCCCTTCACAATAGGGGAACTTAAGCGGCTTCAAACCTTCCCAGACCGGTATGAGCTGGTCGGTCGCCGACAGGCTGCAATCCAGCAGATCGGCAATTCGGTTCCCCCTCAGTTGGCAAGGATGTTGGCTCTCGGGGTGCTTCATCAAGTGTTTGGCGTGTCCCTGCCCTTTGCGATGCACTTCCTGACGCAAGACAGAGAGCTGGGCTTCAGGAGACGCAAGAGGCAGCTAACCCAAGTCTACGCAAGGAAGGCTAAGCAGGCACTAGGTGAGACAGGTGCCGGCCAGACAATAGGCGTTCTCGGACGACTCAAGCCAATGACGACGCATCAGACGGTTGCCTTGACAACTGACTATGCGCTCAAAGTAGAAGGAGCATCTGGGGCTCTAGCAGTTGAGCTTTGGTACGACCTAGGGGAGGAAGCATGGGAAATCTCTGCTGGCATCCCGGCTCGGTGCGATGCCTGCACTCGGTATGAGGTCACCATCCGACCAGCGATGGGTCTGGATTGGTGCCTTGGAGACCGGCTCGTGTGCCTCCGAGCTAGCGCGCTAGAACCCCATCTCTTTACAGCCCTATGGAAGGCGCTGGAGGCAGAGATAGCTCGTCAGTGCGGTGTTGCTGACCTCGTTCAACTATCCGGCTATTACCAGTACCCACCGCGCGTCAGAGCTGAGATGCGCCTAGACGAGGAAGCCCAAAGCACCTGGCCATGGGCAGTGGTAAGCCAGGTGGTGCGAGGAGTGGGGGTGGCTGCGCAACTGTCTGTACGCGAGTTGGCGATGGCTTGGGGCATGGACGAAGCAGCGGCCCTCCCCGGACTCAGGGCGCTCCGGTCGCTTGGCTACGAGGTTCGCAGCCACCACACCAATCCTCAGATTGCAGAGAGCAATTATCTGATTCCATACTGTTTTCCAACTTTATCACCAAGGAGTGTTCAACGACACAAAAAACTGGAGATGAGCTGATGGCTGAGGTCCACCTGAAGGTGTTCAAGGACCGTAGCGAACTGGTCCAGGCGGACGGCACCCTCAGTGTTTTTACCGAGGGGCCGACCGATGACTTGGCACAAAAGCGTCACTCCACCATCAACTCAAAACTGGGGAGCTACCTCGAGACCCAGATCGCGCTCTGCAAGGAGCGCCCCGAAGCACTGCAATTCGATCGGCTCGGTGACCGGCAGCGCCTGAGCCTCGAGCGGCTAGTCAGGGCAGTGACGAGCGAGGTCGGGCGGGCCCTCGTTGGTCTGACCGTGCTTCAGTTGGCCGTCAAGACGATTGAGCCCTCCCAGAGCATACGATTGCATAAGGGTAGCCGGTCATCTTCAAGCTTCTCCTGGCGCGAGGGACTGCCTATGCGCTCATTGGACAAGAACCATGTCACTCCTATCCTCCGTCACCATAACCTCTTGCGCCTCAATCGAGATGGCTTCATGATGACACGCACCTTGGCCGAAAATTATCCTTATTCTGCTGTCTATAAGGCCAATATTCGAGGAGCCAGGCTAGAGTGGCTTGAGATAGTTGAGGCTGTGGAGACTGGTACTCTCCCCCCAGAGCCTGCTCTCCAATTTGTGCTTGGCAAGCTGATCAACTCTGCCGAGGAGTTCCGCCTGCTTGCCAAACGAGCAATGGAGGTTCTTGATCGGGTTAAACCGAGTGGTATGATCTCACGAAAAGACGATGCACTGCGTTTAGTGGAGCGTCATATTGCGGTTTCTGACTACGCGGCTCGGGTGATGGAAATCGCCATGCACAGCCTAATGCAAGCTGTTGATGAAGCCGGATTCTTAGGTAGTGGGACTCTGAGGCATCTCTCACAGATGCGGTCAGCGAATAAAAAGCACGGCAATATTGGCGACATCGAGATTATGGAAGATGGTGAAATTGTAGAGGCATGGGATGCAAAGTATGGGAAATCGTATTTGCGAGACGAGCTTGAAGAGCTTCGTGACAAGTTGGCTATCCATCCCACTGTGAGAGTAACCGGTTTTGTATCTAGTGGCGACATTGATAGAAGAGAGGAGATTGAGACAAGAAAGATCAGTATTGAAGAGGAATTTGATCTCAAGATCGAGATCATTTCTCTGTCACAGTGGGTCGATAGACAGTTTGGCCTAATGAGTCAGGTGGACGAAACGACTGAAGCTCAGCTTGCTTCCGCCTGGATACGCGCTTACGTCGAGTCGATCGCGCAGCAGAGACTCGATCGCGCTCCCATCGACGAGCCGTGCTACCAATGGCTACAACAAATTACGGAGATCTTAGAACAGAGATAGCAATCATGGCCCTGTCAAAGTATCTAACACCTGGCCATACCGAGGCGCAACTCTCGGAGCATGCGACGAGCGATCGTACTCGGAGTTCCATTATGGCGAGGATTCGCTCTAAGAATACAGGACCAGAAATCCAGGTGCGAAAAGCCCTTCACAGGGCTGGGTACCGATTCCGTCTGCATTACAGCCGCCTTCCTGGCAGGCCTGATCTGGCTCTTCCAAGATTCAGATTGGCCATATTCGTCAATGGCTGTTTCTGGCATTGGCACGGATGCAGGCACAGTCGGATGCCAGCCCATAATCGCGATTACTGGACAGCCAAAATCTTCCGCAATCAAGAGCGCGATCTGGCAAACCATGCCCAGTTGAGCGCGATGGGTTGGCGCCTGAAAGTCATTTGGGAGTGCGAGGTCAAGACCGCAACAGAGCGCCTGATAGTCGATCTGGATTCGGAATGCAGCGATCAAAGTCGCTCGGCGGGATCACCCCGCAAGCCCCCGGTATCGGCGAACTCAACTGAGCCACCTTCGGCTCGGTGACGCAGCCTTCCGATACTCCGCGCCTGAACGATCCGCCTTGGGAGACGCCTCATGCCGCATGTAGTCCAGGGGCGCCGTATCGCTTACTCCGCGACGAAAAGGTGATGTGTCGCCAGCCGATGATGCTCCGCGTAGTCGCAGTATCCTCCTGATCGTGAGCGAAGACCCGACTTTGTTGCACCCACAAGCTGGAATGTGCCCCCATAGGCGCGAACTTAAGGAAGAAGAACCGGCACGGGCCACATCTGGTAGGG
>JADLAZ010000303.1 GCA_020849725.1 Chloroflexota bacterium | reverse complement strand
GCCGAGGAGATCCTCGGCCCGGCCCGGTGGGAAGGCGCGGGCGCGCGTCTCGGCCGGTAAGCGGCCGGCGCGGCGGCCGAGGTCGCCGGCGGCGAGCAGCTGGCCGGCCGGCACCTCGCGCAGAGCGACCAGGACCGGCTCGTCGCGCACGGTCGCCCCCCAGAACCAGAGGTTGAGCAGGACGGCGCCGGCGGCCAGCAGCAGGGCGCCAGTGGCGCGGACGGCGCGGCGACTCACCCGGCGCGTCGGCGCGTGTGGGAACGGGGACATCGCGACCTCCTCTCCAACGACGCGGCTGGGATGATGCGCCGCCGTCGGCACGACGGTGCGGCCGAGCGGAAGGCCGTGGTCGGATGCGAGCCACCAAGACAAGAGGCAACCAGGATAGCGTACGCGCGCCATTCCGTCAAGGCGTATTGACGACAATCTATCCTCTGTGCTACGGTGTGGCGGTGCGTCGTGTGTTGGAACGGGAGGCGTCGGGATGGGCGAGCCGGTGTCGCGTCGGGTCCGCTCGCGCCTGGAGTTGCCGGAGGCAGACTTCGTCGCGCTGAAGGCCCACGCCGTCCTGACGCGGACGACGCTCGGGCGGCTGATCGAGGACGCGATCGCTGCCTGGCTTGACCGCGACGAGCCGCCGCCACCACCGGCGCCACTCGGCGAGCGGGTCGCGCGCTACACCGTGTCATTGCCGGACGACCTCCACACCCGGCTGAAGGTCCGGGCCGTCTATGCGCGGATGACGATGCAGGCGCTGATGCGCGCGGCGCTGGTCCCGACGCTCGCCGCTGCGGGGGAGCCGGTGCGCAACCACCTCGCCCAGCGATGCCGACCCTGACCCCGCGGCAGGTGGTACGCGGACAGCAGGATCGGCGACACGCCCGACGCCCGGCCGACGGCCGGCCGACGGCGGCCGCCTGGCGAGGAGGCGCGATGTCGCGCACGTGGGCCCTCTGCCGTGCCTGGTCGAAAAAGGTAGCGAGCCGAGCCGGGCAGGTGGATAGGCTCCGTCGATGAACGAGGACGCGGGCGTAACGCCAGACGCGCCGAGATGACAGACCGGAGGTGGCCGCACCGCTCGCTCCTGCTAAGTGCCCATGGCCAAGGGCGGACAGGTTCCCGTGCGCCCTCGTGCCAAGCTGTGGAGGTGACGCAAGGACGAACGAGAGGCGACCGCCTTGGGCACGCGAGGTTCAGCCGGACCTCGTTCAGCGGCTCTACGAGCGAGGTGCCCCAGGACCCGCTGGCCGACGAGATGAGTTCGCCCTGCGTCTCGGCTGGGCCTAATCCACCCTCCTGGATACCCGCTGGCCGGTCGTCATGCTGCCGAGCCAGATGGTGGAGGCACTTCAGCGACTGGCGCATGGCGTACCCGAGTGTCGAGGTCGTCGTCCGTGATCGGCACAATGCCTACGGTGAAGGCGCGTCGCCGGTCGCGTCCATGGCGCTCACAGGCGCGCCGCCGATGGCCGACCCAGCGGCGCCGACGCCGCGCCAATGACTTTCGACATCACCCTCCCACTCCAACTCGATCGACCTGCTCTGGGAACATCTATCACCACAACCAGCAATGCTAAGGCACTGTCGGTTCGGATGATGACACCTGCCTATGGGCGATGCGGCAACGAGTGCCGGCCTCGACGTCCACGGAGCGGGTCACGCTCCCGGGACCAACGTACTGCCTAGTTTGGTACGAACCTACCGGCGGCCGCGGTACGACTCGCTCCCCGCGGGCGGTACGCATGTCCCGTATCGACGGCCACCGCGTCGCTCTACCATCGTCGGGGCGCGGCGATGGACGAGCATCGCCTCGATGACGACAGCACAGACGACTGGCCACGGCCCCCTCTCTGGGCCGCGTCTACTCGTTGGAAGGAGCAGGGCGTGGTGGGGTTGCGACGGATCGGACGAGGACAGCGGAGCGCCCTCTGCTTGATGGCAGCGTTGCTCCTCGCGATGCTCGCGGCCGACCGCGGCGCCGCAGCGCCGGGCGCCACGACTCGCGTCAGTGTCGGCGCGGCCGGCGGCCAGGCCAACCGGAACAGCCTGGCCCCGGCTATCAGCGCCGACAGCCGCGTCGTCGCCTTCGTCTCCCATGCGACCAACCTGGTCGCCGGCGACACCAACGAGGTCGAGGACGTCTTTGTCCATGACCGCCAGGCCGGCACGACGACGCGAGTCAGCGTCGCCAGCGGCGGCACCCAGGCCAACGGCCCCAGCGGCACGCCGGCCGTCAGCTCCGACGGGCGCTACGTTGCCTTCGCCTCACTGGCCTCCAACCTAGTCGCCGGCGACACCAACGGCGTCGTCGACATCTTCGTGCACGACCGGCAGGTGGGCACGACCGCCCGCGTCAGCGTCAGTGGCGCCGGCGCTCAGGCCAACGACGCCAGCGCGACGCCGGCCATCAGCGGCGATGGGCAGGTCATCGCCTTCGTCTCCGGGGCGACGAACCTGATTATCAGCGACACCAACCGCTCCGACGACGTCTTCGTTCACGACCTGCAGACGAGCGCGACCACCCGGGTGAGCGTCGCGACCGGCGAAGCCCAGGCCAACGACGCCAGCGTCTTCACGCCAGCGCTCAGCGCCGACGGGCGCGTCGTCGCCTTCGTCTCCTATGCGACCAACCTGGTCGCCGGCGACACCAACGAGATTGAGGACGTCTTTGTCCATGACCGCCAGGCCGGGACCACCGGTCGCGTCAGCATCGCCAACGGCGGCGCCCAGGCCAACGGTGGCGTCACGACCGACCGGCTCGGCCTCAGCGCCGACGGCCGCATGGTCGTCTTCGCCTCCGCAGCCACGAACCTGGTCGGCGGCGACACCAACGAGGCAGCCGACATCTTCGTCCACGACCGCCAGGCCGGGACGACCGCCCGCGCCAGCGTCGCCGGCGGCGGCGCCCAGGCCAACGCTGACAGCCTCGACCCGGTCATCAGCGCCGACGGTGCCTGGGTCGGCTTCCGCTCCTACGCCGCCAACCTGAGCGGCGCGGCTGACTCGGGCCGGCGTGCCGCCGACATCTTCCTGCGCCATCTGGCGAGCGGGGCGACGCTGCGGGCCAGCCTGGACAACGCCGAGAACTGCGGCAATGGCGCGCCGGCGCTCAGCGGCGACGGGCGGGTGGTGGCTTTCGCCTCCTGTGAGGCGACGCTGGCGCCGGGCGACACCAACACCGCCTGGGACATCTACGTCCACGAGGTCGCGCCCTGACAGCGGCGCCCCGGTGTGCCTCGGATGCCTGCTACCCGTCATGACCCACCGCAGACCCCGCCTCGCCTGCCCGTCGTGGCTGCCTGGAGGCGCTCGAAACGCCACACGACGATGCCGTTCCCGTCACGCCGACCGCATCTCATGGAGGGAGCCCGCCCATGCCCGCGTCGCGTCGCCGCTCGCTGCACCTGGTCCTGGTCCTGCTGATCCTGTTCAGCGTCGCCCAGCCGCTCACCTCCCAGGTGGCCGCGGATGACCCAGGGGCGGCCGAGCCGCAGCTCGCCGCGGCGACGGCCAGTGCCGCCGCGTGGGCGTGGGGCAGTAACACCAATGGTCAGCTTGGCGACGGCACGTCGACCACCCGTCTCGTCCCGGTGACGGTCAGCGATCCGCCGGGGACTGGCACCCTCGACGACGTGGCGGCGATCGACGGCGGCAACGCCCACACCGTGGCGCTCAGGGCGGACGGCATGCTCGTGTGGGCCTGGGGCTGGAATAACGTCGGTCAGCTGGGCGACGGCACCGCCGTCAACCGCTCCCGGCCGGTGACCGTCGCCGGCCTGACCGGCGTGACCGCGATCGCCGCTGGCGGCCAGCACAACCTGGCGCTGCTGGTCGACAAGACCGTAAAGGCTTGGGGCGCCAACGCCACGGGCCAGGTCGGCAACGGCACCCAGCAGACCCAGACGACGCCGGTCCAGGTCAAGCTGGCCGACGGCACAAACCTCGGCGACGTCATCGCCGTCGCCGCCGGGCGCGATCACAGCCTGGCGCTGGCGCAGAACCCGCAGACGCAGGCGACAACGGTCTGGGGATGGGGGCGCAACGACAACGGTCAGGTCGGCGACGGCGCCTTCGGCGGCTCGCGGCTCAACCCGGTCAAGGTCAAGCGGCTGGATGGCGGGAATCTGGTCGACCTGACCGGGATCGTCGCAATCGCCGCTGGGCGCGACCACAGCCTGGCGCTCGCTGACGACGGCCGCGTCTGGGCTTGGGGCACCAACAACCGGGGCCAGCTCGGCGACGACACGACCCAGCGCAAGGCCAGCGCGATCCTCGTGAAGCGGCGCGACGCTGGCGGCGCGCTGGTCGACCTGACCGGGGTGGGCGCCGTCGCTGGCGGCGGTGAGCACAGCCTGGCGCTGGCCGGCGGCGCGGTCTGGGCCTGGGGGGCCGACGCCGACGGGCAGCTTGGCGATGACACGGCGCTGGTGCGCCAGCTGACGGCAGTGCCGGTAACCGGCATCACCGCGGCCGCGGGTGTCGTCGCCGGCGATGCTCACAGCCTGGCGGTGCTGACGAGCGGCGAGGTGCGCGCCTGGGGCGACAACCTCCAGAAACAGCTTGGCGACAACACGACGGCGACGCACCGGCCGACGCCGGTGGCGGTGGTCGGACCGGGCGGCGCCGGCGTGCTGACGGGGGTGACGGCGGTCGCGGCCGGCTGGAATCACAGCCTGGCGCTGCGCTCCGCGAGCACGCCCACGCCGACGCCCACCGCCACGGCCACCCCGACGGCAACCGCGACCAACACCCCAACGCCCTCGGCGACGCCGACGTCGACGCCCTACACCGGACCGCCGTTGCCACCCGACCCGAGCAGCGTAGCACCATCGCTCGACCGGAGCGTAGCGACGACGATCGGCGCCGCGACGGAGTTCCTCTATACCGGCAGCAACCCGATCCAGACGGGCGTGGCGCTCGGCACCATCGATGCGACACGGGCGGCGCTGCTACGCGGCAAGGTGCTTGACGTGTCCGGGCAGCCACTGCCCGGCGTGACGATCGCCATTCTCGACCACCCGGAGTTCGGCCAGACGCTGAGCCGACTTGACGGCGTGTTTGACTTGGTGGTCAACGGCGGCCGCCCGCTCACCGTGTCCTACACCAGGAACGGCTACCTCCCGGCGCGTCGCCATGCCAACCCGTCGTGGGAGGATACGGCCTGGCTGCCTGATGTCGTCCTGACCTGCCCGGAGGCACCGACCACGGTCGACCTGGGGAGCACACCGGCGGCTCCGAATTCGATGCACGTGGTCCGAGGTCGCGAGATAGTCGATGGTAGCGCCACGCGCCAGGCCACGCTCCTGTTCCCACCGGGCACCAACGCGACCCTGCCCGGCGGCGCACATACGCAGAGCCTCAGCGTGCGGGTTACCGAGTACACTGTCGGTAGCCGTGGCCCGCAGGCAATGCCCGCGGAACTGCCGCCCACCTCGGCCTACACTTACGCCGTCGAACTGGGAGTCGACGAGGCGACGGACGTCAACTTCGACCGGCCTGTCCCATTCTACGTCGACAACTTCATGCACTTCCCGGTAGGCGACCCGGTGCCGGCTGGCTACTTCGACCGCCTGAAGGGCGCCTGGGTTCCCTCCAGCAACGGCCGGATCATCAAGATCGTAGGCAGCACTGGTGGCTTAGCCGACCTAGAGCGGCTTGCGGAATCATGGATCCGTGTGGCATGCTGCGGGCATGAAAGACTACTCGCTCGATCTGCGCCAGCGCATTGTTCAAGCCGTGGCTGATGGCCAGCCCAAGACCGTGGTCGCCCAGCGCTTTGCCGTGAGCCTGGGGTCGGTCAAGCGGTATGTCCGGCAATGGACGGCGACGGGTACGCTCGCGCCCCGGCCGCGCCCTGGTCGCCCGCGGGCGATCGCTGGCGACCAGGCGGCGGCCCTGGCCGCGCAGGTCGCCGCCGACCCCAGCGCGACGCTGGCCGAGCACTGCCAGCAGTGGGCCGATCAGCACGGTGTCCGCGTCAGCGTGGCGACGATGAGCCGGACCCTGGCCCGCGCGGGGGTGTCCCGAAAAAAAGATCGCTGAGCGCGAGCGAACGCAACGAGGCGGCCCGCACGGCCTGGCGGGCGGCGGTGGCGGCGCTCGACCCGGCCACCCTCGTCTTTGTCGATGAGAGCTGCACCCACATCAGCCTGACGCGGGCCTACGGGCGGGCGCCCCGCGGACAGCGCGTGGTCGGGCAGGTCCCGCGCAACCATGACCCGGTCATCAGTCTGGTGGCGGCCGTGGGCCTGGCGGGGTTGAGCCAGGCGGCCATGACGCTGCCGGGTGCGATCGATACGGCCGCGTTCCTCGTGTTCGTCGAGCAGGAGCTCGTACCGCGCCTGCAGCCGGGCCAGGTGGTCGTGTTGGACAACTTGAGCGTGCACAAGAGCGCGCGCGTCCGCGACCTGATCGAGACTGCCGGCGCGCAGGTGCTGTTTCTGCCACCCTACTCGCCTGACTTCGCCCCGATCGAGCAGGTCTTCTCCAAAGTCAAAGCGTATCTGCGCGGCGTCGGGGCGCGCACCCAGGACCGGCTGGAGCAGGCGATCAGCGAGGCGCTGGCCCGCATCACCCCCGCCGATGCCCGCGGCTGGTTCCAGCACTGCGGCTACCACCTTGCGCCGGGTCAATAGCTATGCGAACCGCTCTAGACATCGACGGCACCGGTCAGGTGGCCACCCCGGCCGGCCTCACCACGCTCGGCGTCACCGACGCCGAGCGCCAGCAATTGGCGTTGCTCTACCCGGTCGGGAAGCAACTCTGGCGGGTGGCGGTTACCCACTTCTCGAGCTGGGATCTAAACTGGGGCTTCGGGCCGCCGGAGGGGGCGGTCGCGCCCCGGCTCACTCCGCTCGATCTGCTCCGGCTGGAGGACGTCTGCCCGGAGTGCCAGCGCCAGGTGGTGAGCCAGTCGGTCGATGTGGCGGGGACGCCCTTCCGCCTGCACTACCAGAGCGATCGGGTGCCCGGCCATCAGCCGCCCCTCCAGATCCCGCTCACCGGTGCCAACTTGCCCCCCGGTTTGCAGCGGGTTGATCTCGAAGTCCTGGTCGCCGGACAACGCAGTAGCCAGTCTTTCGGCCAGCCGACGGCGCACATGAGCGCGACCTATACCTGGGACGGGAAGGAGGGCTATGGGCGCACCGTCCAAGGGAGCCCGGAGGTTAGGGTGCGGGTCGGCTATGCCTACATCGGCTCCTACGCGCGCGTCAGCCTGTTCGGCGCCTACGGCTCCGGCGTCCAGATCACCGGCGACCGCCAGCGCCAAGAGGTCGTCCTCTGGCAGGAGTGGCGTGCCAACGTCACGGGCTGGGACGCGCGGCAACAGGGGCTCGGCGGGTGGAGTCTCGACATCCACCATGCCTACGACTCGGCCAGCAAAGTCCTGCATCTCGGCGACGGCCGGCACCGCGGCCAAGCCGGAATGAGCGCAGTCATCACGACTGTGGCCGGCACGGGTGTCCGCGGCTACGCTGGCGACGGCGGCCCGGCGGCGGCCGCTCGCCTCGATCGTCCGCATGGCCTGGCCGTCGGGTCGGACGGCAGTCTGTATATCGCCGACCACTTCAGCGCCCGCGTGCGCCGCGTCGATCCCGACGGCATCATCAGCACGTTCACCGACGCGGGCGATTATACCGGCAGCCCAGTCGGATTGGCGGTCGGTGCCGACGGCAGTCTCTACGTGGCCAATGGGTACAACGCCGTGCGCCGTGTCCATCCCGATGGAACGGCCGTGGAGTTCGCCAGCATCCTTGGCGGCGTCCAGGGATTTGCGGGCGACGGCGGCCCCGCCATCGCGGCGCGTCTCCACACCCCATCCGGCCTCGCGGTCGGCCCGGACGGCAGCGTCTACATCGCCGACACTGGCAACCATCGGGTCCGCCGGGTCGGACCGGACGGGATCATCACGACCGTAGCAGGCACGGGGACGGCCGGGTACGAGGCGGCGCACGAGGATGGGCTGGCGACCCTGGCCCATCTCAACCAGCCGACCAGCGTGGCGGTTGGCCCAGATGGCGGCCTCTATATCGCGGATCGACTGAACTATCGCGTGCGGCGGGTAGGGCCGGATGGCCGCATCATCACCGTCGCTGGCAATGGAACCTCGTGCAGCGATCCTCAGGCTCCGTGCGGCGACGGCGGACCGGCGGCGACGGCCGCGTTGCAGATCGCCGATGGGGTGGTCGTTGGGCCGGATAGTAGCCTCTATATCGCCGGGCCTACCCGAATCCGCCGCGTCGGCTCGGACGGCATCATCACTGGGATTGGCGGTGGCGGCGCCTATAGCAGCAGCTTTGGAGACGGCGGGCCGGCCACTCAGGCCTATCTCCGGATGGGGGCCTTCGTCCCGTCGTCGCCGCTCGCGCTGGGAGCCGATGGAACGCTCTACGCATCGATGTCGTTCAGTGATCGCGTCCGCCGGATTGCCCCGGCCCTGCCCGGCACCACGCTGAGCGCCACGACCATCGCCGCCGAGGACGGCAGCGCGCTCTACCAGTTCGACGCGCTCGGCCGGCACACGCACACGATCAGTGCGCTGACCGGTGCTGTCTCCCAGCAGTTCGGCTACGACGACGCGGGCCGCTTGCGCCAAGTAACCGACCGCCATGGCAACGTCACTCTCGTCGAGCGCGACGGTGCCGGCAACCCAACCGCCATCGTCGGCCCGTTTGGCCAGCGGACGACCCTCCGCGTCGACGCCAACGGCTACCTCGACCGGATCACCAACCCGGCCAACGAGACGGTGCAGCTCGCCTATCAGGCCGGCGGCGGCGGCCTACTCACGGGCCTGACGCCGCCCCGTGGCGGCGCGGCCAGCTTCGAATACCAGGCCGCCACCGGCCGGCTGATCGCCACCGGCGACGCCGTCGCCGGCAGCACCCACAACCAGCTCCAGCGCACCGAGGCCGCCGACGGCTTCACCACCGCCGTCACCGTCGCCTCGAGCGCGACCGCCGCCCACACCACGGGCCTTCAGGCGATCAGCCGGGCCAACGGCGAGCGCGAGCAAGTGACGACGGCATCCACCGGCGCGGTCACGCGACTGCTGGTGCGGCCCGACGAGACGCGCGTGACGACCGACCCGACCGGCGTCCAGACGACGGTCACCTACGGCCCCGACCCGCGCTGGGGCATGCAGGCGCCGCTGGTGACGTCGGTGACGAAGAAGGCCAACAACGGCGCCGGCCCGGCCTTCTATACCATGACCGCCAGCCGGACGGTTACGCTGGTCGACCCGGCCCAGCCGCAAGGCCAGGTCCAGAGCCAAGTCGATGTCGTGACCGTTAACGGCCGCACCACCCGCACCGAGTACAACCACGCCGCCCGCACCATCTCCGTCACCAACCCGGCCGGGCAGGTGACGACGACCATCCTCGACAGCCGGGACCGCCCGGTGACCGCCACTGTCACCGACCGCGCGCCAGTCACCTATGCTTACAACGCTGGGGGGCTGGTGACGAGCACGACCCAGGGCAGCGGCGCCGACGCACGCACCTTCGCGTATACATATACACCCGCCGGCTACCAGGAGACGATCACCGACCCGCTGAACGGGGTGACACACTTCACCTACGACGCCGCCGGCCGCGTCCTGACCCAGACGCTGCCGACCAACCACGTCACCACCTTCACCTACGACGCCGCCGGCAACGTGACCAGCCAGGTCGACCCGGCCGGCGTGCGAACGACCTACGAGTACGACGATCGCAACCGCCTGACGGCCCAGGTACTCGACCCGGCTGGCCGGGCGGTGCGGACCGAGTACACCTACGACCTGGCCAACAACCAGACGAAGGTCATCGAGGACGCCGGCGCCGGGCGGCTGAACGTCACCACGCAGCACAGCTACGTGCCGATCGGCGCCGGCCGCTACGCCGTGGGGACCATGACGGACCCGCTCAGTCGGCAGACGTCCTACACCTACACCCCCTTCGGCGCCGTCAGCACCGTCACCGACCCGGCCGGCCACACCACCACCACGACCTACACGCCGCAGGGCTGGCCGGAGAAGGTCCGCACCCACCTCGGCCGCGAGACGATCACGACCTACAACGACGACGGCCAGCCGACAAGCGTCACCGACCCGCGCGGGGTCAAGACGACCTACGCCTACGACCCGGCCACCGGGCGGCGCCTGACGGAGACGACCGGGGCGGCGGCGGTCGGCGCGTCGCCGGCGCTGAACCTGACGACGACCTATGCCTACCGCGCCGACGGCCAGCTCAGCAGCGTCACCGACGCCCGCGGCAAGGTCAGCACCCGCGCCTACGACGCCTTCGGGCGGCTGATGACCAGCACCGACCCGACCGGCCACACCACGACCCTCGAGTACGACACGCTCAATCGCGTCACCAAGCGCATTGGCGGCAGCGACGTGCCCGGCGAGGCGGTGACGACCGCCTATGCCTACGACGCCAGCAGCCGGTTGCTGAGCGAGCGCGTCGACCCGACCGGTCTCAATCTGACGACGGCCTATCGCTACACCCGCGCCGGCAGTGCCGACACCTGGCGCCGCCAGGAGGTCGAGGATCCGCGCGGCAACGTCACCGCCTACCGCCACACCGCGCTGGGCGTGCCCGACCTGGTGACCGACGCACTCGGCCGGACCTGGGGCTTCGCCCACGACAACCTCGGTCGACTGACTGGCCAGACCGACCCGAACAGCCACGCCACGACCTTCGCCGTCGACCCGCTCGGCCGGCGCGTCGGTCTGACCCAGGACGGCCGCAGCGAGAGTTGGGCCTACAATCCCGACGGCACACTCGGCGGCTACACCGACTTCGCCGGACGGACCACGACCTACGGCTACGACGCCGACCAGCGGCGCACCGGCATCGACCACCCCGTCGGCACCGCCGACGTCACCTTCGCCTACGACCCGGCCGGTAACGTCGCGAGCATGACCGACGGGCTGGGGACGACGACCTATGCCTACGACGCCGCCAACCGGCTGAAGGAGCGCACGCGCGACGGGCGCACCGTCGGCTACGATTACGCCGCCACCGGCCAGGTCGGCCAGGTCGACTACTGGGGGCGCGGCAGCGTCCAGTACGGGCACGACGACGCTGGGCGGGTAACCGGCCTGACGCCATGGGGGACGGCCGCCACCGCCTACACCTACCGCAGCAGCGGCCGGCTAGCGAGCCAGAGCCGGGGCAACGGCGTGGCGACGAGCTACAGCTACGACCCGGCCGGCCGGCTAACCCGGCTGCTGCACCAGCAGGGCGCGACGACCCTGCAGGATTTCCAGTACGTGCTCGACCCGGCCGGCAACCGGACGCAGGTGACCGACGGCGACGGCGCGACGACCTTCACCTACGACGCGCTCAACCGGTTGACGCAAGCCGGTTACCCGGCCATCGCCAGCGGGCCGGCGGCCGGCACCGTCCCCTACACGCTCGACCCGGTGGGCAACCGGCTGGGCGACGGGACGACCACGCTCACCTATGACGCGGCCGACCGCATCACGAGCGCCGGCTACAGCTACGACGCCAACGGCAACCTGCTCGGCGACGGGGCGACGACCTACGCGTATGACACAGCCAACCGGCTGACGAGCACGACCAAGGGCGGGGTGACGACGACCTACGGCTACGACGGCTGGGGCAACCTGGTCCGGGAGACGGTTAGCGGCGTCACGACTGACCTGGTGCTCGACGAGCAGGCGGCACTGCCGCGGGTGCTGGGGGCGGCGCGCTCGGACGGGACGGAGACGCTGTATGGGTACGGCCCGGAGGGCGTCAGCTCCCAGCGGGCGGTGGTCGGCGGCACCGGACAGGCGGTCGAGCCGCCGCTGCTGGACGCGCTCGGCTCAGTGCGCCACCTGACCGACGCCAGCGGCGCCGTCACCCTCAGCCGGCGCTACGACGCCTTCGGCGGGGTGCGCCACAGCACCGGCACCACAACCAGCCGGCTGGGGTACACCGGCGAGTGGACCAACCCGGCCGATGGGACGGTCTACCTGCGAGAGCGGCACTACCAGCCTGCCCTGGGCCGATTCCTGCAGCGCGACGCCTTCGCGGGCGCGGTCGAGCAGCCGCAGTCGCTCCACCGCTACGCCTACGCCCACAACAACCCAACCACCCTCACCGACCCCAGCGGCCGGTGCGTGAGCTGGGGCGACAACTGGTGCCGAGAGCCGTCGCTGTCCGACTGGACCAAGGTCGGCAAGCAACCGCCGCCGTCTCCTGACGGGTGCGAGGACCTCGACGCGTTGCTGCATGGCGCGGGCAACCAGGCGGACCGGCGCCAGCCGCCACCGAATGACTGCTTCCTCGACCCCGGCCTCGGCACCGGCGCGGTGGTCGTCAACCTGCTGTGCACCAACCTGGGGGTGCTGAAAGTCGTCACGGTCGTGATCTGGATCCCCAATCCCCTCATGCCTGGCGGGGGGTACTATGGAGTCAGCTTCTTCGCCGTCCCGTCGGACCCGGGCGACCCCAACAACTTGGGTGATGCAGCGCCGGGAGGCAGGGACGCAGAAGGCATCGCCAAGGGTGGAGAGAATCTACCTCACATCAATGGTCAGTGGCTTCACGGGTCACATGGCAACGCGGGTCTGATTCCGGGACAAATCGCTGATACGCTGCGTGGACGGTCATTCAAAAACTTCAATGAGTTCAGGAGGGCGTTTTGGAGGGCAGTGGCTGATGATGCACATCTCGCTAATCAGTTCACCGCATCGAGCTGCACCAGGATGCGACAGGGTCTAGCTCCGCTAGCGTCTCTGAGACAACACGCGAATGGAGAAATGTCGTACATTCTCCATCATAAGCATTCTATCCACGATGGTGGAGACGTCTGCGACATGGATAACTTGATCGTCGTTACGCCGCGGTATCATCGCGATGTGCTCGATCCATCCTACCATTACGATTGGTGATTCACTGTGGTGGTGAAGATCGCCCGATCTACTAGCGCTCGTTCCTAAGCAACAGACGCACGATGATAGATTCACCTAAGGGGAGATGGTTACCCATGGTTCGGTCATTTCTACGGAGGTAGCCCAGAATCAGCAGTGAGCGAGCGATAGGTTTCTGGCGCGAAATCGAGCAGGGTCAGGAGACGCTCCTGGAGCGGAGTCAAGGGGGTCAGGTGAT
>JADLAZ010000302.1 GCA_020849725.1 Chloroflexota bacterium | reverse complement strand
ATCACCTGACCCCCTTGACTCCGCTCCAGGAGCGTCTCCTGACCCTGCTCGATTTCGCGCCAGAAACCTATCGCTCGCTCACTGCTGATTCTGGGCTACCTCCGTAGAAATGACCGAACCATGGGTATCTACTTCCTCTTCCCCTCCAACGTCACCCGTGACCGCAAGCGCGCCCTGATCGCCCAGGTAGCGAGCTGGAAAGACACGCACCTGCCCCCCATCGAGACATCGCCACTGGCGGCGCTCGAGCACGGCATCGGGTCGGGTGGCATGGGCTACAACATGCGCCGGCCGCAAGAACTGGCTTTCCTCACCCGGTTCACGCTCCGCCTGAAGGCTCTGCCGCTCGAAGAACGACGGACCCTGCTGGCCGATTCGGCGCGCCTGACAAGCCTTCTCAACGACACGACAGTGCCCTGGCGAGGCGCCGAACGGTTCCAGCTCCGCCTCATGCTGCCCCATCTCATCCTGCCGGAGCACTTTGAACGGATCGCCAGCGACATGCACAAGCAGCAGATCATCAAGGCGTTCGCCCATCTGCTGCCCGCTGGCGCGACCGGCAGCCTGGATGAGCGGCTCTACGCCATCCGCCAGCGCCTCGAGGCGTCGCGGCCCGGCGTCGCGATCGACTTCTACCAGCCCGACTTGGAGCAGGTCTGGAGGACGACCGGCGACGGCAAGGGCGATCCCACGGCCTCCAGCAGCTCGTTCTGGGTCATCCACGCCGGCAGCGCTGACGAGGCCGACGCGCTGTTTCGCGAGTACGGCGTCATTGCCGTCGGCTGGGATGAACTGGGTGACCTGACGGAGCTCGAGCCAACCCGCGACGCCTTCAAAGAGGCGGTCAAGGCGACGTACCCGACCTATGCTACCCAGGCGACCCGCAACGCCGCCGGCCAGTTGCTGCGCTTCGTCCATGCCATGAAGGTGGGCGACACGGTCTTCTATCCGGCCCGCGCCACCAGTCTGATCCACGTCGGCCGCGTCACCGGCGATTACCGCTATGACCCGAGTCGGCACGAGCAGTTCCCCCATCAGCGGTCCGTCGCCTGGCTGCGCGCGGTGCCGCGCAGCGCCTTTTCGGCGGGCGCCCGCAACGAGATGAGCGGCCTGATGACGCTGTTCGCCGTCGATCGCCACGCCGCCGAGTATGCCGCGGCCCGCGACGGCGCCCCGCTGCCGATCGAGTCGACCGGCTCGGACGGGCGTGCGCCTCGCCCACCGGTCGTCATTGGCCCCGGACCGGAGCTGCCCGACGCCACCCTGCTGACCGAGATGGCCGAGGCGCTCGAGCGCAAAGGGCAGCTTATCCTCTACGGCCCACCCGGCACCGGCAAGACCTACAGCGCCCGCCGCTTCGCGGTCTGGTGGCTGCTGCGCGCCAGCCCCGGCGTGGCCGTCAACGCCGTCCTTACCGACCCGGCCGCGTTCCGCACGGCCGAGGCGGCTCTGGCCGCGCCGGCGCCCGACGACGGCCCCGGCCGCCTGACCGCCCTGACCTTTCATCCCTCCTACGCCTATGAGGACTTCATCGAGGGTTACAAGCCGGCGTCCAGTCCGGACGGGACGCTGCGGCTGGTGCTGGCGGACGGCGTCTTCAAGCGCGTCTGCCACCAGGCGGCCCAGAACCCGAACGAGCACTATCTCGTCCTCGTCGACGAGATCAACCGCGCCAACATCGCCCGGGTCTTCGGCGAGCTGATCACGCTGCTCGAGCGCGACAAGCGCGGCATTACCGTGACGCTGCCGCAGAGCAAGCAGCCCTTCACCATCCCGCCCAACGTCGCCGTGGTCGGCACCATGAACACCGCCGACAAGAGCATCAAGCTGCTCGACGCTGCCCTGCGCCGCCGCTTCGCCTTCATCGAGCTGCTGCCCGACCCGACGCTGCTGGCCGGCGAGCCGGTGCGCGGCCTGGCGCTCGACACCTTCCTGGCCGAGCTGAACCGGCGCGTCGCCCAGCGCGAGGGGCGCGAGAAGCAGATCGGCCACGCCTTCCTGCTCGACAACGGCCAGCCGGTGACGTCGCCCGAGGAGGTTGCCCGCCGCTTCCGCCAGGAGATCCTGCCGTTGCTGCAGGAGTACTGCTACGACGACTACGCCGAGCTCGCCGCCTACGTTGGCGACACGCTGGTCGACAAGGAGAGCCAGCGGCTGCGCGACGCCATGGACGACCGGGACGCGCTCCTCGCCGCGCTGGCGACCGAGTTCCAGGCGCCACCGGCCCCGGCCGATGGGTCATGACGGCCGCCCCGCCGCGCCCGACCGTCGTGCTGGAGGAGTGGCGCCAGGCGGAGCGCCCCGGCCAGGCGCTGACCGCCGCCGACCGCGCGCTGGCCGGCACGCTCGCCCAGGGGCAGGGCGGCCGACTGATCGTCGAGGAGCTGCGGACGGGCTTGCGCCTGCGGGCGACCGCCTGGGTCGGGCTGGTCCGCTTCGCCGGCTTCGACGTCCAGGTCGTCCCTAAGCTGGCCGGCGAGCATCTCGGCCTGGTGCAGATGCTCACGTTCGCCGGCGGGCTGCCGGCGCTCAAACGGCTGGCGGCGCGCCGCCCGCTCGACCTGGCGCGACGGCTCGACCTCTTCGACCTGGTGGCGCTGCTCCTGGTCGAGGCCGGCGAGGCGGTCGTGCGCGACGGGCTGCTCGCCGATTACGTGGAGCGCGAAGAGACGGTGGCCGCGCTGCGCGGCCGGCTGCTGGTCGATCGCCAGGTGACGCGTCGCTTTGGCCGCGTCGATGTGCTGGACTGCCGCTTCGACGACTGGGCAACCGACATCCCCGAGAACCAGATCCTGGCGGCCGCGCTCCGCGTCTGCGCCGGTCGCGTCCACGACGACGCCGTGCGCCGGCGGGCGCGCCGCCTGGCCGCCCTCCTCGCCGAGGTCTGCGACCCGGATGGCGCCGACCTGCGCCATCTGCGCGAGACGCTCGTCTATACGCGCCTGAACGAGCGCTACCGGGAGGCGCACGCGCTGGCCTGGTTCGTCCTCGACGGCCTGGGCGTGCGGGATCTGCTGGCGCCCGGCGACGCGCGCAGCTTCGCCTTCCTGATCGACATGAACGCCCTCTTCGAGCGCTTCGTCTGGCGCGTCATCGCGCGGCTGGCGTCGTCGCACGGCTGGCGCGTCGCGTACCAGCGCCCGGACCGCTCGATCCTCTGGGACGCGACGGCCAACCGCCCCTACGCCGCCGTCATCCCCGACCTGCTCGTCAGCCGCGCCGACGCTGGCGGCGGCCTGCTGCCGATCGACGCCAAGTACAAGCAGTATGACGCCCGGAGACTGAGCAGCGACGACATCTACCAGACCGGCCTCTACGCGTTTGCCTACGCCGGCCCGATGACCATGCCCTCGGCGCTGGTGCTCTATCCGGCGTCGAGCGTGACCGCCCAGGCGACTGCCCTCCAGGTGCGCGATCACCGGTGCCGGCCGCTGGCCCGCATCGGTGCCCTGGGCGTCCACGTGCCGTCGCTCCTGGCTGAGGTCGCAACAGACCGTGCCGGCGCGCAGGTCGCGCGCCTCGTGAAGGCCATCGATGTCGCCCTGGCACCGCGCGATCTGGCCACCAGCGCCGGTGGCGCCTGGTAGGCCGGCGGCACGGGTCGCTCAGCACCGGATGGGGCAGATATGATCAGCCCGCAGTTGATCGAGATCGCCTCCTGGCGCGTCGCCACGGAGCTAGTGCGGCGACGGCCGGCCGACCTCCAGATCGTCGAGACGCATCCGGGCGGCGGTCAGTACGACGGCCTCTCGATCATGACGGGCGATCCGGCGCATCCGACTCACCTGATCGATCTCAATCGGGTCGGGAGTGCCCACGTCTTTGGCGACTCGCCAGCACGCTACCCGGACTTCTGGGAGGAATGCTGCGCTACCGACGACCTTCGCCCTCTTGTCGACCGCCTGGCGACCGCGGCCGGCCTTGGTGCTGGTCAGTCCGTGCCGCCAAGCACCCCGCGGTCCGTGTCGTACCGGTGCATCGCGGCCCTGCTCGCCCAAGCCGCCTTTGGGCGCGTCCAGTGGACGTGCCGCAGCGGCGCTGTCGATAGTGCGGGGTTCGTCGTCGAGCCGGTCCAGCGTGCATGGTTTGCCCGCTTCGACGGCGCCGCGGCTCGCCTGGTGATCCACGACCACGCCGATCTGGTGCGCCAACCGGCGTACCGGTTCTGGTTCCTGCTGCGCGACAACGAGCCGGTCCTGTGTCTGGAGACGACGGGCCGCGCCTGGGACCGTCACGGTCACGAGCACCGCCTTGACGCGCTGTACCGGCAGGGACGCCGCCTCTGGCCGGTGATCGTCGCCGTCGCCGGCGATCTCCTGCCCTGATGCCGGCGCCGCCCGGCCGACCCCATCACGCCCGCACCGCACTGACGAGCCGTTGCCGCAGCTCATCGCCGACCCGGCCCTCCAGCAGCGCTTTGCACAGTTCGACCGTCGCCCGCAGCGGCTTTTCGCCGACCCTGCCCAGCGCGTCGACGTGCTCCTGGTAGGTCTGCGCGATCAGGCGGCGCTCGCCGCGCAGCGCCTGACAGATCAGCTCGAGCTGGACGACGTCGTCGTCGACGATCGCCGCCGCGCGCAGCCGCCCGAGCGCGGCCGCCGCCGTGGCGTACTCGCCCGCCCGCGCCAGCGCCGCCGTCGCCCGCAGCGCCGCCGTGCGCGCCGCCTCCTGGTAGACCATCCGCTGCTGTTCGAGCCAGCGCAGCTCCAGCGCCTCCGGCGGCACGCCTTCGGCCAGCGGCCGGCTGTAGCAGTCCAGCACCGCGCCCCAGTACGGCAGCGCCTCGGCGTCGGGCAGGCGACGCGCCGTCGCCAGCGCCGCCTCGACGTCCGCCACGTCGGTCCCGACCAGCTCAGGATCGAGCCGGTAGATGCCGCCCTGGTGCAGCACGACGCCGCGGCCCGGCGGCAGGTGCGCCGCCAATGTCGCCCGCAGCCGGCGCCCGATCTGGAAAACCCGGTCGTTGACCGTCTCCATCAGGCGCGTGGCGGCGTCATCCTCGAGCAGGTCGTCCTCGGTCGGCTCGTCCTCCGGCCAGAGGATCGCCAACAGGCGGTCGCGGCTGGCGCCGGCCGCGCCGGCGGCGCCGAGGCAGAGCAGCAGCCGCCAGCTCATGCTCATCTGGACGCGGAAGGTGATCAGGTTGCCGGCGGCGTCATACAGACGCGGCGAGCCGAACAGCTGCAGCCGCAGCGGCGGCTCACCGCACGCCGGGGCGACGGCCGGGGCCGTGACCCGCGTCGCCGAGCGGTCACGCGCCGGCGCCGGCGCGTGGTCCGCTGCCGGATGGCCGTTCGTGGCCACCGCCGGTCGCGGCGCGACGACCGGCACCAGGTCGAACGGCCAGACGGGCAGCACCGGCTGCCCCGGCGCGCTGTCGGCGCCCGCGCCATCGCCGGCCGCGGTGGGCACAACGTCGGCGGCGTGTCCGGCGCGCGCGTGGCGGTCGCGCTCGTCGGCCCGCAGCTCCTCGGCTAGCTGGTCCGACAGCGGGTCGATGGCCGCCGGCGCCGGCGCAGGGGCCAGGGCCAGCGGCGCGCCAGCAGCCGCCAGCGGACCGGCGTCATCCGCTCCGAGCGCCGGCAGATCAGCGCCCACCCCAGGGAGATCGGTGGCCATGTCCGCTGGCGTCGTCGCGGTCGACGCCGGCCATGACTCGGCCATGCTGGCCAGCAAGGCCGCCCGGTCGTCGGCCGCGATCCGGAGCGCCCGCACCGGCTCGACCACCGCGCCGGCCAGGCGCCACCAGGCCCGGCCGGGCGCCAGCTGCTCGGCGCCTGGCTGGCCGGCCAGCCGCTGGCTCGTCTCGGCGTCGTCCAGCCGGCTGATCAGCCGCGCCGGGCAGGCGGTCAGCAGCCCGCTCGGCAGCGCCGCCGGCGCGGTCGTCACCAGCAGCGTGTAGATGCCAACGTCGGCGCCGTCGCGCGCCACCTCGCCCAGGATGGCCTCGTCCAACCGCTCGGGCCGGTCGGCGACCAGCAGCAGCAGCGGTCCCTCGGCCGCGACGCCGGCCGCCTGACGCTCGCGGAGCGTCTCCTGCAGCCCCCGCAGCGCCGCCGCGGCGGCCGGCGTGTCGGTCGCCGCCGCCGCGTCCCGCCGGTGCGGCAGCGCCGCCAGCCGCTCGGCCAGGGGCGCGCCGGCCAGCAGCACCACCGCCAGCGCGTCCGGCGGATAGAGGGCGGCCAGGCTGAGCGCGGCCCGCTCGGCCGCCGGCAGGGCGTCGGCGCCGGCGACGAGCAGCCCGCCGCCGACCGCGTCGCGCGCGACCGAGCGCAGCCCGTCGGCGGCCAGCCCGACCGTCGCCAGCGGCGCCGGCGGCAGGTGGTAGCCGGCTGCCCAGCAGGTGTCGGCCCCGACGTGGTCGAGGGCGAGCCGCCACGCGCCGCGCTCGGCTGGGTCGAGCGCGATCATCGCGTCGAGAGCATCCTCCAACTGGTCGGCCAGTCGGTCGACGTCCGCCGGCGGCGGCTCGAGGCGCAGGTGGTAGACCAGCCGCTCCTCGCCCTCGGCCAGGCTGAGGACGCGCGCGTCCGGCCAGCCGGCCCGCTCGAGGACCGCCAGCAGGCGCGCCGTCACCGCGTGGCGGGCGTCGGCCTCAACGCCGCGCTGGCGCTGGCGGGCCGGCGGCGCCAGTGGCTGAGTGGCCAGGCCGCTGGCCGGGTCGACGGCCGGCGCGAAAGGGAAGTGGAACGGCAGCCGGTGGCGGTCATCGTCGCGCGTGGCGTGCAGGTGGCGGCGCAGCGCCCGGTAGCCCAGCGCGGCCGCCAGCGCGGCCAGGCCGGCGGCCACGCCGGCCAGGGGCACGTCGCCGGTAACCGGCTGGCCGTCCGACCACGGCTGCCGGCGCTCGGCCGCCGGCAGGTCGGCCACCGGCGTCACGTCGACCGGCTCCGGCGTGACGGCGTCGTCGGCAGGCGTGGCCGTCGCGGCCGGCGCCTCTGGTGGAGGGGACGCGGCCGTGCTGGCCGCGGCATTGGCCCGGGCCTCCGCCTCGGCCTCCGCCTGGAGCCGCTGCCAGGCGAGGCGGGCCGCCGCTGCCTCGCGCTCGGCGTCGACCGCCGGGCGCGCGTGGTCGGCCGGCGGGGCGGCGATCGGCGGCGCCGGCGCGGCGGTCGGTTCTGCTCGCGGCGCGCTGGCCGCCGGCGGCGCCGGCGGCGTTGGTGCGGCCGGCGCGGCCGGTGCCGGCGGTTCGGGCGCAGGTTCCGGCGCGGGGGCCGCCGCCGGCGTCGCGGCGTCGGGCGCCGCGACCGGCCCGCCCGGCGCGGCTGGCGCGACCGCCTGGGCCGGCAGCGGGATCTTGAGCGTCATGCCCGGCCAGATCAGGTCCGGGTCGGCCAGGAAGCGGTTGCCGGGCGCCGGCCGCCCCCGGTTCGCTTCGAAGATCACCGGCCAGCGCCGCTCATCGCCATAGTAGTGGGCGGCGAGCGCGCGCAGCATGTCGCCGGGCTGCACGAGGTGGTCGACCAGGCGCGTCGGTCGCGCGCTCGGCCGGACGGGAATGAGCAGCACGTCGCCGGGGACGATCAGGCTCGGGTTGTCGAAGGCGCGGCCGTTGGTCATCGTCCGGCCCCGATTGGCCTCCCAGATCGCCTCCCAGGCGGCCGGCTCGCCGTAGTAGCGGGTGGCCAGGTCGACCAGATTGTCGCCGGTGATGACGACGTGCCGCGCGCCGGGCGTCTGGGCCGCGGCCGCGTCCGCCGCGCCGATCAGGCGCAGGCGGCCGGCGTCGTCCCGGGCGATCACCGGCGGATCGGCCGCGCGCCAGGCGCCGCCCGCCGGCGGCGCGGGGCGTGGCACGACCAGCTCGGCGACCGGGCGCGCCGGCGGCACCGCGGTCGCCGCCACCGGTCTGAGGCTGAGCCAGCCGGTCAGCAGCGCCGCGACGACGCCGGCGACCGCCTGACGCACGACGCCCGGCGCCAGTGCGTCAACCGTCCGGCGCAGCCGCGCCACGCCAGCCACACCCGTCGCGAGCGCGTCGAGGACGGCGGCGAGCAGGTCGAGGAGGAAGATCAGGGCCAGGTAGCCGAGCATCAGCCACAGGACCTGGGTCAGCAGGTAGAGTAGCGCGTCATTCGGCACGCCGCCGAGTTGGAGGGTGAGGGCGACCTCGTCCAGGCTGGGCCACCGCTCGGGCAGGCGCGGCGGCCCACCGATGACGAGCAGGCCGGCGGCGACGGCCAGCCCGGCCCCGACCAGCAGCAGCAGGCGGAGGAGCGCGCCGACGAGACCGATAATCGCGCGCAGCATGGCGGTGACCTCCTCGTGAGCGGGTTCCTCCGCGCCGGTCGCCTCAGCCGGTGCGGACGCTGCGAACCTCCATCACCTCGTAGGGCCGAATGTGGTCGACGACGACCGGTGTCGTGCTGTAGATCGGGATGTGCCGGGGACAGGGGACGCCGGGGAAGCAACTTGTCCCAAACTCCTCATAGAGGCCCCAGCGCCCGACCCAGCGGCTCCGAGCCGTCACTTGGAAGCGGCCGTCCAGCTCGAAAGTGTGGGCGATCGCCTTGGGGTCCGGCAGCCCGGCCGGCCCAGCCGGCTCGGCCTCGGGCCACGGCACGCCCCGGCTGGTCGTCGCCAGCGACGGCGCGCCATCGCCGAAGCGCCAGGTCGTCTCGGCTGGATGGAGCACAACCCAGGCGCGGATCGTCCGGCCGCGGTTGCCGGGCGCGGCGACCAGGACGCCGCCGAAGGGCGCGGCCTCATCGCCCTCAAACCAGAAGTAGACTGGCAGCCCGACCAGCCCGCGATGGTCCAGTCGGATGCCGTCCGGCGCGCCGGGCGGGTTGGCGCCGAGCTGGAGTTGCTCGAAGGGCAGCGCGGCCACCGCGGCGTTGACCGCGGCCTCGATGTCGAAGCCGTCCTCGTAGCGGACAGCGTGGTTGGCCCCGTTCGGGGCGTTGATGACGGTCTTGATCAGGCCGGGATCGCTCGGCGCGCAGACCGGTAGGCGGTCTTCCAGGCGGAGCGCGCCGCGCCACCAGAAGGCGAGGTTGACGCTGTACTCCTCGTCGGCCTGGCGTGGCTGGCTGGGATCGGGGTACTGGTCGTCGTGGCCCCGGGCCCCGAACCAGGGCGCGGGACAGATGCGGCCGTACTGGGCATTCGTCTGATACCGGTACAGCTTGACCTCGTCGAGCGCGGTGGCGGTTGAGGGAATCGGTTGGGTGATCGCCTCCGAGCGCCATTCATAGTCGGTGCAGTGTTCCACGATCGTGCCGTCGGGCAGCGTGATTGCCTCACGATTAACGCAGCGGCATCGAAGTTGGTCGACCTTGATCGAGACTTCCATCTTACCTAGACGGCTTACATGGGAATCAAGCAACACCAAGATTCGGTCGCCGTCCTGCCGTTCTCGGCATTCGACACCATCACTTGGATCCTCAGCCGCATCGTAGGCCTGAGGCAAGTCAGTTGGGCACGTCAGTATAAATAGAATCGCCAGGATCATAGCTTTCGTCAGGGTCATCATCATGGGAACTACCTCACGACCAGCCAGGCGGACAGAGAGCACCATCGACACCGCCGTCTAGCCGATCGACCTGGCTGAACTTCCACATGCCACTCTCCTGGACCGAGAGCCAGGAGAAACACAAGCGCTGTCCGCGCCCCTCACGAACGACTTGACCATATTTTCCATCTGGCAACCTCTGAATCCGGTCTATCCTCTCGGTGAGAGCGTTGACGACCTGATAACCGCCATCACTTTTGGGAAGGAACTGCATAACGAGGTGAGTGCGACTGACACGATCTGTGATTCCGTCCTTATCGGACTTCTCACGCTCCATTTGGCGCTGTAAATCAGCGAGAGCCTCACCAGTAAAGAACTGGGGAAGGCGACTGTCGTCGAGCTTCTCGAACGCCCGGTCCTCCTCGGCCATCGCCGCCAGGAAACGCTCCTTGAGTTCCGGCCCCGGCCCTGGCTGATCGGTTCGCGCGCCGGGCCGGCCACCATCCTGCAGCCGCTGCAGGACCGGGCCATTGACCGGGATCGGCCCCGGCGGCAGCGGCCGGTT
>JADLAZ010000301.1 GCA_020849725.1 Chloroflexota bacterium | reverse complement strand
TCATCGGCCGCGATGCTTTCGATCAGGTTGGCCTCGATGCCGCCATGCTGGCGCTCGACGGCACGCCGAACAAGGGCCGGCTGGGCGCCAACGCCATCCTGGGCGTGTCGCTGGCCGCCGCGCACGCCGCTGCCGACGCCACCGGCCGGCCGCTCTACGCCTATCTCGGCGGTCCGGGCGCGCGCACACTGCCCGTCCCGATGATGAACATTCTCAACGGTGGCAAGCACGCCCATGGTTCTAGCGTCGACATGCAGGAGTTCATGGTCATGCCCGTCGGTGCGCCGAGCTTCCGCGAGGGGCTGCGCTGGGGCACGGAGATCTTCCATGCGTTGCGCGGCGTGCTGTCGGCGCGCGGCTATCCGGCCGCCGGCGTCGGCGACGAGGGTGGCTACGCCCCCAGTCTGACGGCCAATGCCGAAGCGATCGAGGTCATCCTGGCGGCCATCACCGACGTCGGGCTGCGGCCAGGGGACGACATCCTGATCGCGCTCGACCCGGCATCGACCGAGTTCTTCGCCAATGGCCAGTACGTGCTGGCCGGCGAGGGTCGCGCGCTGACCTCCAGCCAGATGATCGACTACTGGGCCGACTGGGTTCGCCAGTATCCCATCGTCTCGATCGAGGACGGGCTGGCCGAGGACGACTGGGCCGGCTGGGCCGAGCTGACGCGCCGCCTGGGTGACCGCGTGCAACTGGTCGGCGATGACCTGTTCGTCACCAACACCGACCGGCTGGCGCGCGGCATCACCGAGCGGGTCGGCAACAGCATTCTCGTCAAGGTCAACCAGATTGGCAGCCTGACCGAGACGCTGGCGGCGATCCAGATGGCCCAGCGCGCTGGCTTCACCGCCGTCATCTCCCACCGCTCGGGCGAGACGGCCGACACGACGGTGGCGGATCTGGCCGTGGCCACCAACGCCGGCCAGATCAAGACCGGCGCGCCCTCGCGCATGGACCGCGTCGAGAAGTACAATCGGCTGCTGCGCATCGAGGAGGAGCTCGGCGCCTCAGCCCTCTACCTGGGGCGGCAAGCCTTCTACAATCTGACGTAATCGGTGGGTGGTGGGAAGGAATCCTCACCCTCGCCCTCATCCACCGCAGTCGGTGAGGATTAGGGTGAGGGTCCGTCGTAACCCACTCCTCATCACGCATCATTCCCCCAGCACCCAGCACCCACCAGAGGAGTAGCGCGTGCCCACAGAGCAGATGGTGAGTGAGACGGCCGGCCGCTGGCAGGCGATCGGCGGTCGCGAGGGCGGCACGGTGGCGGCGGTCGCCTTCTCGCCCACCTACACCGACGACCAGATGGTGCTGGCGGCAACGCTGGCGGGCGTGCATCGCTCGATGGATGCCGGCCTGACCTGGCACAACGCCAGCCAGGGCTTGCCTAATCCGTTCGTCGACGCCATCGCCTTCTCGCCCGACTTTGCCCGCGACCGCATCGTCTTCGTCGGCGGGCGCGAGGCCGGCGTCAGCCGCAGCACCGACGGCGGTGAGACCTGGCAGGCGCTCAGCTTCTGGGGCCGGCGGCCGCCGTCGATTGCCGCGCTGGTCGTGTCGCCCACCTTCGCCAGCGACGCCACCGTCTTCGCCGGCGCCGAGGACGGCCGCGTCTACCGCAGCACGAACGCCGGTCGCACCTGGGACTCGGCCAGCACCGGCCTGGGACCGGAGCCGATCATGGCGCTGGCGATCACGCGTGGCTTCAGCGGCGACACGACCCTGTTCGCCGCCTCGACCAACGGGCTGTATGTCAGCACCGACAACGCCGACAGTTGGCAGCCGGGCTTCCTGCATGGGCTGGTGATTCAGGCGATCGCGCTGTCGCCGTCGTTCGAGATGGACCAGACTATCTTCGTCGGCACGGAAGAGTCCGGCGTCCTGCGCTCGACCGATGGTGGCGTGCAGTGGGTGCCGGTGAATGAGGGGTTGACCGACCGCTGCATCAATGCGCTGGCGCTGTCGCCCGGCTTCGCCATCGACGGCATCGCGCTGGTGGCGACTGCCGGCGGTGTGTGCCGCTCTGAGGATGCCGGCGCAACCTGGACTCCGGTCGGGGCGGTTGGCTCGGCGCTGTGTGTGGCCGTGCCGCCGCCGCCGAGCCGCCACGACTTCGACCTCGACCAGCACCGCGTGACCCTGGCCGGCACCGCTCAGCACGGCATTTTCCGCTCGCCCGACGGCGGCCAGACCTGGCATGAGGCCAACCGTGGCCTGGCCGCACGCCTGCTGGTGACGCTGGCAATCTCGCCCGATTTCGCCGCCGATCAGACGTTGTTCGCCTGCGGCCTGGAGGAAGGCGTGCAGCGCAGCGTCGACGGTGGCTCCACCTGGAGTCCGATCACCACCGGCCTGACCAGTCTCGAAGTCGCCGGGCTGGCCGTGTCACCCGCCTTTGCCGCCGACCGGGTGCTGGTGGCAGCGACGGCCGATGGCGTGATGCTCAGTCGCGACGGCGGCGACTCCTGGTATGGGATCGGCGGTCCAGCCCCGGCGCAGGCGGTGGCGCTGGCGCAGAACTTCAGTGGCATCGGCCCGCTGCTGGCGGCTGGTCCGCGCGGCGACGTGCATCTTTCGCCTGATGGCGGGCTAACCTGGCGGCAGTTGGAGACTCCGTTTCTGGGCGAAGAACTGGCAACGATCTGCTTCTCGCCGAACTACGGCAAGGACGCGACTTTGCTGGCTGCCACCAGCCGGCCGGCCACGGCCGATGCCGAGGCGCGCACGGCGGTCTGGTGGTCGACCGACGACGGCGCGACCTGGGAGCTGGCGCTGCAGGAGCAGGACCAAACACGCTGGGTGTCGCTGGCCGTGCCGACGACGTTTGTGCGCGACGGCGGCTTCTTCGTCGGCATCGCCAACCGCGTCGTGCGGCCGATGCGCAACGCCGTGGAAAGCCGCGCCGGCGGCCGCCGGCCGATCTGGACCGGTGATCGCCCTGGCGGGCCACGGGCAACCGTCGTGCATCTGGCGCTGTCGCCGCACTTTGCGACTGACCAGACGCTGTTTGCCGCCACCAGCGCCGGCGTGTACGTGTCCCGCACCGGCGGGCGCGGCTGGCGGCCGCTGCGCGAGGGCATGACCGATCGCTCGATCATCGCCGTCGTGCTATCGCCGGCCTACGCCGACGACCGGCTCGTGTTCGCCGCCAGCCTGGGCGGCGCGATCTGGCGGCTGCGCGACGCCTGACCGGTAGACGCGTGCACGCGATCTGCTCGATCCCACCCCCGACCGGATCGGTGAGGCGATCTCACCGGCGGCTGAGCGATGGGGTGGAGCGGCGCGATGCCGTCCACGAGGGGCTGGCTCATATCCCGTTGCCGCCGTCTGGCCAGGCGCGCGGGGCGGCGGTCGGCTCGATGAAGATCGTCTGGGCCAGCTCGTGGGCAATCGTCTGGCGCTGCTCACCGATCTGCACCAGCAGCGGTCCGGCGAACGGCGCCTTGTCGACCATTGCGACCGCCGCGCCTGGAACCAGCCCCAGTGTCGCCAGGTAGCGCAGCTTGGCCGGCGCCTGATCGGCGACTCGCGCCACCGTTGCTGACTCGCCGGCCGGCAGATCGCTCAGGCGGGCGCGGCTGCCCTCGACCACCGTCAGGTCGGCGGCCGGGATCGGGTCGCCGTGCGGATCCATCGTCGGGTGGCCGAGCGCGGCGGCAATGCGCGCCTCCAGTGCCTCGGACAGCACATGCTCCAACCGGTCGGCCTCGGCGTGGACCTGGTCCCAGGGTAGGCCGAGCGCCTCGGCCAGGTACTGCTCCAGCAGCCGGTGGTGACGAATGACCTCCAGCGCCGCCTTCTCACCAGCCGGCGTCAGCGTGACCCCTTTGTAGGGCGCGTGATTGACCAGCCCGAGCGAAGCCAGACGCTTGACCGTGTCGGTGACGGTCGCCGGTGCGGCCGCCATGCGCTCGACGAGCGCCGCCGCCGGCACCGGCCCATCCGGCGCGGCCTGGCTCAACTCGTAGATCGCCTTGAGGTAGTCTTCCATGATCGGCGAGATGCTGGCCGGCGTCATCCCTCTGTCCTTCTCCCCACGGGCACGCGGCGCGACACGGCCGGCGCGGGCCGCGCTGGCGGCAGCCCCACCGCTCACGGCAGCGGCAGCGACGTCACCACCATGATGAGCGCCAGCCCGACGACGACGGCGACCATCAGCCAGTAGCGCCAGCGGCCGCTGTCGGCCCGGTTCGGCCTCGTTGAGCCAGCGGCCGGTGCGCTCTGCCGGCGGGCCTGCCGTCGCGCCATCGTCGTTCTCCTCCCCGCCAGACAGGCGTGCCGGGGGACCGGCCACGCCGCGACACGGCGGCGCGCGGACCAATGCCCTATAGTACCGAAGATGGCAGCGCGGTGCGGGCGCGCTGCCGGGAGGTAGGCATGCGACGATGGGTCCGGCGCGGCTGGCCGGTGATCGCGATCGCGCTGGCGCTGCTGGGCGCGAGCCTGGCCGTCGGCGCCTGGTCCGGCGCGCGGGCCGGCGGCGACCCGGGCGCGCTGCCACCGGAGGCGCCGGTAGTGCGCTTCCCGGCCGCCAGCGCACTGGTCGTCGTCGAAATAGCCCAGACCGACGAGCAGCGGCAGCGTGGTCTGATGGAGCGCCCGCGTCTCGACGATGGCGCCGGCATGCTGTTCGTGTTTCCGGTGACGTCGCGCTCGCCCTTCTGGATGCGCAACACACTCGTGCCCCTGTCGATCGCCTTCATCGACGAGCGCCACGTCATCGTCGACATTCAGGACATGCAACCGCTGGACGAGACGCTGCACTACCCGGCCGCTCCGTACCGCTACGCGCTGGAGGTGCCGCAAGGTTGGTTCGGTCGGGTCGGAGTCGCGGTCGGCCAGCCGGTCGAGTTGCCCCCCGACCTGTAGCGCGACCGACCGCGGCGGCCGGCGTTCTGAGCATGCCCGGCGCGCGGCCGGACGCGTCCGCACCAGGAGAAGAGAACTCATGCTGCTCTCGGACCGGCGCATCCTCCAGGAGCTGGAGCAGGGCAACATCATCATCACCCCGTTCGACCAGCAGCAGTTGGGCACCAACTCCTATGATGTCCGCCTCGGCGAGTGGTTCTTCGAGCCGAACCGCAACTTGCTGACCGTCGACTTCACGCGCGAGGACGACACGCGCGCCTTCTGGGGCGAGCCGCGCCGCGCCGGCGACGACGTGATCGCCATCCGGCCAGGCGACACCATCCTGTGCCACACCCAGGAGGTCGTCGGCGGTATCAATGGGTTCACCACCTCGATGCGCTCGCGCTCCAGCATCGGCCGCTCGTGCCTCAGCGTCTGCAAGTGCGCCGGCGTCGGCGATGTTGGCTACGTCGCCCGCTGGACGATGGAGATTACCAACCACTCGCACGCTATGATCGTTCTGCCGGTTGGCCTGCGCGTGGCACAAATCCTGTTCTATGAGGTCGGCCCGACGCTGCGCGAGTACACTGGCAAGTACGGCCAGCAGGCCCAGCCGGAATGGTCGCCGCTGGACATGCTGCCGAAACTGTACACCGACCGCGACGTCGTCAGCGGCCGGCTGGCGTCGCCGCTGGCGCGCGGCGCGCGGTAGGCGGGATGATTGCCGCCGTCCGGGGCACGCTGGAGGGGCGTGGCGCCGACCATGCGCTGGTCGCCGTCGGCGGTGTGGTGCTGCGCGTGTCGACCTCGGCGACGACGCTGCGCGACCTGGGCGAGATCGGCGCGTCCGTTGCCCTGCAGACACATCTGTACGTGCGCGAGGATATCCTCCAGCTCTTTGGCTTTCGCACCACCGAGGAACTGCGCCTGTTCGAGACGCTGCTCGGCATCACCGGCATTGGTCCGCGCCTGGCCCTGAGCATCCTGTCGTTCGCCAGCCCGGCGCAGGTGCAGGCGGCGATCCTGGCTGAGGATGCGAACCTGCTGGCGAAGGTGCCCGGCGTCGGCCGCAAGACGGCGGCGCGCATCATCCTCGAGCTGCGCGGCAAGCTCACCTCGGTCGGCGCGGCAGCCGGCAGCGCGGTCGCCGCCGATGCGGCCACCGCCGACGCCGTCGAGGCGCTGCAGGCACTGGGCTACAGCGCCGACGAGGCGCTGCAGGCACTGCAGGCGCTCGGCGACGCCGGCCGCGACTTGACGCCGGAGCAGCGCGTCCTGGCCGCCCTGCGCCACATCGGCCAGGGCCGGTAGCCGTCGGTCAGCGTCGCGGCCGCAGCCCACCGGCGACCAGATCGGCCAACTCGGCGGCGATGGCGTCGATGGCGTCAACGCGCCCGCCGATCAGGACCTCGTGCAGCAGCACCTCGCGCAGCATGCCGCCGACGGCGGTCGCTGCCAGGTGCGTGTCGCAGGCGCGCAGCCGGCCGGCGGCGATGAGGCGCTCGTAGGTTGCGGCCAGGCCAGCCTTGGCGGCGACGCCAGCGACACGCAGCCGCTCTGTCGCCTCCGGATCGGCGCCCCAGCCGTCCCTCAGCGCCACCAGCGCCAGGTCACGATGTTCGGCCTGGAAGCGCAGTGTTGCGGCGAACGCCTCGGCCAGTTGCGCCCGCAGCCCCCGGCCGGCGCCCGGCAGCGCCAGGCGACGCTGGCGCTGGATGACCTCCAGGTACTGGTCGATCGCGGCCAGGAACACGTCCCGCTTGGTCGGGAAGTAGAGGTAGAAGGTGCCGCGGGTCACACGCGCCTCGGCCACGATCGCCGCGACATCGACGGCGGCGTAGCCGTGACGGGCGAAGACGCGCGTTGCGGCGGCGATGAGCTGCGCGCGGCGCGCGTCACGATCGAGCCGGCGTGGCGCAGGTGGTGCGACCACCGGGAGGTCGGCGTCAGGCGCGGGGTCGGCGCTGGTCGGCGCCTGGGGCGTCGTCGCCATAGACTGCCTCGCTTCGGTCGCACCGAGATCGTGCGGCGGCCCTAACCGACGACGATGTCCTCGCCGCCGTCGACGCCGATGGTGTTGCCGGTGATCCAGTACGACCGCGGATCGGACAGCAGGGTGATGGCGGCCGCGACATCGGCCGGCGTCGTATTGCGGCCGTGCGGGTTACTCTTGCGCGCGAACTCGAGCAACTTCTCGTACTCTGGGATCTTGCGCGCCGCGGCGGTGTCGGTGACGCCGGCACGGATGGCGTTCACGGTAATATCCATCGGCGCCAACTCCAGCGCGAGCTGGCGCACGTGCGCCTCCAGCACGGCCTTGGCCGCCGACACCGGACCATACTGGCGGATCGCCCGCGTGCCGCCGGCGCTGGTCATGGCGAAGATGCGGCCGCCGGCGACCATGAGGCCGCGCTCGACCAGGTCAACTGACCAGTAGACCAGGCTGTGCCCCATCACGTCATGCGTCATGTCCATCTGGCGCTGGTTGACCTTGTTCTCGCCGATCAGCGGCAGCGGCGTGCCGAAGGCGAGCGAGTGCATCAGCACTCGGATCGTGCCCGGTGTCTCAGCGAAGCGCGCCGCCAGCGCATCCAGGATCTCCTTGCGGATCTCCGGGTCGGCGGCATTGGTGTTGAAGAACACCGCCTCGCGGCCGGCGGCCCGGATATCCGCCTGCACCGCCTCAGCGTTCGGCAGCGTGGCCCGGCGGTCGAGGTGGACGCCGGCGATGTGATAGCCAGCCCGCGCCAGCGACACCGCTGTCGCGCCGCCAAAACCACTGGACGCGCCCAGGATCAAGGCCCAGGGGGCCGGGTTGGGGGTCGAAGCCACGCTCACTCTCTCCTTGCGACACGGCCAGTCGCCGCCGCAGGGACCGGCGACACGGAGGCCGAGTATAGCGGAGGCTGGCCAGGAGGGCCAGGAAGCCAGGAGACACGGGTACGCGTCAAGTTCTTGCATGGCGGGCAGGAGGGCCGGCGGTTGAAACTGCGCCTGGAGGGCGCTGCGGCGCCACCCAGCCCGCTGAGGCGGGCTGGGTTGGGACCGAAGAAACCTGCGCAGGCAGGTTTTGTGGCCGACAGGCCCCCGAGGCGCGACTTCAGTCGCCGGCCCCTGCCCGCTATGCATGACCTTGAAACGCACCCAAGAGACACGCAGCCGCCGGCGGCGCGCGGGCAGAGGAGGATCGCCCGTCTCGGCGCACTGCTGGTCACCGCAGGCGATGTGACCGATCGGCAAAGTTAGACACAGCAGGGGACCTACCCGTTCACCTGGGTAGGTCAGAAGATGAGTGGAGGGAGGGTGCCCGACGGGGCTTGAACCCGTGACCTCTGGTTCCACAGACCAGCGCTCTGCCGATTGAGCTACGGGCACCATGCAAGAGAAGCGAAGAACGTAAGCCGAGTTCTGTTGCCGGTGATCATCTATCTCGATTCCGGGTTCGCCCCGGGACCGGCCGCTTTGTCGCCGCTGCGGCTGCTCTCGACTTCCGGCCTCGGCGAGCCACCGTCTTTGCCGGCCGATTCGGAGATTGCTGCAGGGAGGATTGCCCTTTTCACCCGCCGCGAGGGCGGTCTGGTCGCTGTTGCTCTCACGCGCCCGTGAGTACGTGCCAATCTGGACTGTCGGCGCTGTCGCCACGCCGCCCCGGCTTTCACCGGGCACCCTGCTCTGTGCAGCTCGGACTTTCCTCTGACCCGACGGACGGGTCAGCGATCACCCATCCCCGCCTCTCTTGACGTGACGCCGCCCGCGGTTGACACCGCGGGCGGTGCGACATGGTGCCGAAGGGGAGACTCGAACTCCCATGGGCTATTGCCCACTACGCCCTGAACGTAGCGCGTCTGCCATTTCGCCACTTCGGCCTGGAGCCGACCATCGGACTCGAACCGATGACCTGCGCATTACGAGGGCGCTGCTCTACCAACTGAGCTAGGTCGGCCAACCTGGAGCAAGTATAGCCGTCGCTGGCCGCCCTGTCAAGAAAATCCAGCCGCGCGCGCTGCCGCGTCGGGCATCTGGGCGCTGACGACGGTCCGGCTACCGGTCGGAAAACAGCAGGCCGGCTTTCGCCTTGTGCTCGCGCTTGCTCTCCAGGATCGTGATCAAGACCGCGTCTGGGTCGGTCTTGCAGACCTCGACGACGACCTCAGTCAGACGGCGGACCAGCTCGCGCTTCTGATCGAGGGTCCGCCCCTCCATCATGCTGACAATCACCTCGGGCATGGTCGCTCCTTTCCCATCGTCGCCGCGTCGCGCCAACCGGCCACCGGCTGCCAGCGCCCCGGTCACCCCCAGCCTACCATGGCGCCGCGGCTGCGTCGATGGCGATCGCCGGCCGCCGTGGCCGTTGGCGCGGGCGGTGTGCGCCCCTAGAATACGCCGCATTGACCCGACCGCACCGAGGAAGGAGCATACCGATGCCTACATTGCCACCGTACCACTGCAACCCCCACACCGCCCAGGCGCTGCTTGGCCCGATCGCAGCTACGGCCCGCGAGTTGGACGCGCGCACGCGCCATTACCTGGCGCGTGTGCGCCTGGCCGGCGATGCCGACCGCGCCGCGCTGGAAGCGGCCCAGCAGGCCCTGGCGACCGCGGCGGCCGAGGTGAGCCGGCTGGCGGCCGGTCCATTGCCCCGCGCCTGACGCCGACGCCCGCTGTCCCGGCTCATCCATGCTCCCAAAGGAGGACGACCCGTGGCCACCCGCAAACGCGTCCTGATCACCGGCGCGGCCGGCCGGATCGGCAGCAGCCTGGCCGACCAGTTGCACGACCGGTACGACTTACGCCTGCAGTACAATCGCTCGCCGATCGTCAACCCGCCGGTGTCCGATGTGGTCCAGGCCGATATCGCTCATTACGATCAGGTCATGCCGCTGATGGCGGGCATCGACGCGGTCGTCCACATGGCCGGCGAGCCGAGCGTTGGCGCGCCCTGGGCGTCCATCCACGAGGCCAACATCGTCGGCATGTACAACGTGATCGAGGC
>JADLAZ010000300.1 GCA_020849725.1 Chloroflexota bacterium | reverse complement strand
GTCGGCCTTCAGGCCCATCGCCTGCCGCAGCTTGGCCGGCAGCGTGACGACGCCGCGACTGGTGATCGTGACGGTGGTTTTCATGGCTGCAGATTAGCAGAAATGCAGCAATCACGCAGCGGCGCGCGCGAGCGGTCGGGCCGTCCAAATGAAGCTTTCAGGCCCGGCCAATCGAAAGTCGACGGCCCGGCCATTCGAAAACGACGCCGGCCGCGCCGGCCGCTTCCCGGGCTGCGCGCACGGGGTCGAAGATGCTGTATCGGGTACCGCAGTCGCGTCTCAATTTGGGGGAGTCGCCGTCGTCGCGCAGGACGTTCCAGTAGTTCCAGAGCTTCTTGACGAGGGTGGAGGTGTTCAAGGTGGTTGGCGCGGCTCGGGCCAAGAGGAATGGGAGGGAATTGGAGGGAATGGAATGGAATGGGTGGTTGTTAGTGGTTACTTCTGCAGAAACCTCCAAACCGCGCCGCGACCCCAGCCGACAGGCTCCGCCAAGCCGAGCTGTCGGAGAAGCAGGAGGTCACCCTTCACCTCCCATTCCGTCGCTTGGCCGGCCATCAGCGCCTTGATCTCGCGCCGCGCCAGCCCACCCCGGCTTGCCTCCAGCAGGGCCAGCACGGCGCGCTGCCGCTCACTGAGGTCGTGCGCGACGCGCTGGGGCGGCACGTAGCGCGCAGGGGCAAACCGCACGGTGACGCAGCCGCCGGCGTCCTGAATCGTGGGCCGCGGCAAACCGGCCTGCATCATCAACTCGACGATCTTCAGCGTGCCTCGGCCCCACTGCTCGATCACGCCGCGCCGGAACAACACGCGCGCGATCAGCGGGTTCCATGGCAGCGATTCGTGCGGGGCCAGCAGCGCGTCCGGCGTCAACCCGAAGTGCAGCGTGCCAGACGATGTGACCTCGAGACGATCGTCGTAGATAGCCACAGCCACGGACCCGCCACCAATGCTGTAGTCGCGATGGCAGAACGCGTTGGCGAGAGCTTCGCGCAGCGCGAGCAGCGGGTAGAGCGGGTCGTCGACCCGTTCGAACAGCCCCGGGAGCACCCGCCCGGCCACGGGCAAGCTCTCACGCAGGAAGCGCTCGGCCAGCTGGAGCAGGCGGAACACATTGCCGTGGAACTGCCGGTTGTCGATGAACTCGGTGCGGTCCGTGCCGCGGAAGCGGGCCACGCGCAACAGGCACTGCGGCATGCGGGCCTCCAGCACCTCCTGCCTGCCGAAGAGCACCGGCGCCGCCCGCAGCATCACGCCGTCACGCATCAGGCCCAGCCCGCGCAGCAGCGCCGAAGGCTCGCGCGTGCCCGGGTCCTCCAGCCTGCCTCGGCGGATGGCCTCCTCGAGGGTGCGGATCAGCTCCTCGCCATCCAGATCGTCCACCGTCCAGCCGGGGGCCGACTCGTTCTCCCAGCGCTGTTCGCCGTGCAGCCGCTCGAGCAACATACGGTTGTACTCGTCGCGCGACATGCGGGCGTTGACGTTGCCAACGCGCCGGTAGGCAACGCCTCGGTGGCTGTACGGCCGACCGGCGCCTTGCGGCACCGAAACGACGATCAGCTCGCGCCCGTCGCCGATAGCCGCGCGCTCAACGGCAGGAAACACCGGCGGCTCGATCTGGCCGATCTCCTGTGCCAGGTCCTCCAGCGTGCGATCGCCGACGTGCTGCCCGGTGATGCGACGGTCATCCTCGACCCCGAAGATGACCCGGCCCCCGCGGTGATTCAGCATCGCCGTCAGCGCGTGCATCGCCGCGCGCTGTTCGCCGGTGCTGCGCTTGAACTCCAGGGTCTCGGACTCGCCGGCCTGCATGTCGGCGCGAAGCTGATCGAGCCGGCCCGTCATCGCCCGGCTCCGAAGGCCTTGGCCAGCACCGCCTGGCGCAGCGCCTGCGCGCGCTTCAGGTTCGCGTCGACCTCGGCCTCGACCTCGCGGACGATGGAGAGGCGGCGATCGACTTCGGCGACGATGCGCTGTTGTTCGGAGACCGGCGGGACCGAGATCGGCAGACGGCCCACCTTGCCGGTACTCAGCGTGTGAAGGCCAGAGGTGGAACTCGACACTTGCTCGATCTCGTGACGGCCACAAGGCGAGAGCAGCCAGGTCAATGCCCACTGCGGCGTCAGCCGGTCACCGAAGCGAACCTTGATCAGATGGTTCTGGTGCACGCAGTTCTCGATCGAACCATCCCACAACGCGGCACGGCCGATCTGATCTGGACTCCCGTTGCCCTCGACGACTAGCAAGTCGCCCTGACGCAGGAGCAGCTTGTCGAGCTCTTGGTCGGCGACGCCGATGTACTCGATCTGGTCGAGCCGCAACTCGTTGGCGTACACGTTGGCGACGCGCAGATAGGGCAACTTGCGCGGCAAGCCCTCGCGCTTCGGATTCTTGGTTAGTCCGCTGATGACCTGGCCCACGTCGCCGATCGTCGCATCAACCCACTCCGCGCGCCGCTCATCGTCCAACAGCGTGCCCTCCACGGCGGCGCGCAGGATAGTCGCGCGCTGCCGTCGAAGGTTGGCCTTGACGCGCTTGAGGTTGGCGACGGCTTCGTCGAGGCGGGAGAACTGCTTTTCGAGTTCGGCAACGATCTCACACTGCTTCTTGAGATCAGGCAGGACGATCTCCCGATGCAGAGAGTCCTTCACTCGGACAAATGGTTGAGCGCTGCCACCGCGGGTCCAAAAGCGCTCGTCGTTAACCCGATACCAGAGGTAGCGCACGTCAATCTTGGATTGATCGGGAAGCAAGACATGCGTGTTGGCGATAGCTGACCAACGGCCAGATGCCAGAAAGCACTTCCCGCACCGCGCTCCGACAGCAGAGATGACAACTGCGTCGCCGGTGTGCTCATAAAATGAAGTAAAGACGTCCTGACCGCTCGCGCTAAATGCTGGGAATAGCCCGGGGCCGATTTCAGAGGGCAGTTTCCCCTTGATCAATTTGGAGTTCCCCGGTCGAGTTTTGACCACTTCCCCCAGCCGAACCACGCTCACGCCGCCATCTCCCGATTCAACTCATCGATCACCTTCGGCCACTCCGCCCCGAAGAGCTGATGCACCCTGCCCAGCCCGCCCCGCTGGTCGAACGGCGCGTAGCCGAAGTCCTCGGCCTCGATGCCCAGGTTTGATGCGATGTGCTCGGCCATCTTCTCCAGCCACCAGCGCTGCTCGTCGGTGAAGGCCTTGCCCTCTTTCTCCCGATTCACCTGCTGCTGCGCCAGCCACGCCTTGAAATTGGCGGCCACGCGCTCGGGGTAAGGCACCAGCTCGTTCTCTTGGTGCATCGCGTAGCGCACCAGTGAGACCAGGTCGGTCAGGATGCGGCGGCGGCTGGCGCCCTTGACCTTGCTGGCATCCAGCGCGGCGTAGGCCTGCCAGAGCTGGCTTTCGGTCCACAGGTGCGGCGGGGCTTGCAGCGT
>JADLAZ010000299.1 GCA_020849725.1 Chloroflexota bacterium | reverse complement strand
GCTGGCCGCACTGCCTGCGCTCGCCCAGCCACCGTCGAGCGCCAGTGCGGTACGCGCCTCGTCGACCGCACCGGCCACCCCAAGCCGGCTGCCGCCAGCGCGGGTCAGCGTCGGCCCGCTGCCGAGGGCGGTGGTCAGGCTCGTGCCGCCGCGCGCATCGAGCGGCCAGTAGGCGACCAGGCTGTCGGCCCCGGCACCGGCTGCAATGCGCGGTGCATAGACGCTGCGCGCGTTGGCGCTGACGGCCACCACCCGCCCGGCCGGATCGTAGGCGGTGGTCGTCACCATCGGTGTCTCGCCCGGCGCCCCCGGTGGCAGGACGCTGGCGGTAATGCGACCATCGGCGTCGTAGGCGGTCTGGGTCGGGATGTTCCAGGCCGCGTCGCTCACGTCCCAGACCTGCAGGTCGTCGATGTACACGTCGACCGCGCCGGCGGCGTCCTTGCGGATGGCGCCATACACGTCGGTCGCGGTCGTGCTCGACGGGATCCAGTCGACGCTGATCGTCTGCCACGCGCCACTGGCGGTCAGTGCGGCCGAGGCCGGCGAGCCGCCCGCCACGCCGAGCAGCGCGCGCAGGCCGGTGCCGTTGGGCGCCAGCACGGTGGCCTGCAGCCGATAGGTGCGACCCGCGATGAACGTCCGGCCCGACAGGTCGCGGCTCGCACCGCTGTTGGCGCCGCCGGCACTGGTCACCACCCGCAGCCGTCCGGCACCGGTGGCCGGGCCGACGGCGTGGTAGGCCGTGTCGAGGTCGATGGTGGCCGCCGCGCTCAAGAAGCCGCTGAGTGCCGAGCCGCTCCAGGCGTCGATCCCAGTCTCGAGCCCGTCGAGCAGGTAGTGGGCGTCGCCGTCGATGTCGTAGTGGTCGAGGGTGCGAACCGCGCGCCCGGCGGCGTCATATTCGGTGCGGGTCCACGACAGGTTGGCGTCCGATGTGCCCGAGGCGGCCAGGCGGCTGGCGCGCTCGATGCGTCCGCCGGGGGTGTACACGACCGAGGCGAACGAGCCGTCGTGGCGCGTCGTGCGCACCGGGCGGGCCAGGGCGTCGATGGTGGTCGTCGTGATCCGACCGGCCACATCGGTCACGGCGCGCACCCGCCCGCCGATGTCGTACTGCGTCGCGGTCAGCAGGTCGCTGTCGGGGGCGCCGGCGCTGAAGGTGCCGTCGACGTAGTTGGCCCAGGCAAACACCGGCTGTCCGGCCAGGTCGCGCCAGGTGACGGCGGCCTTGCCCCAGGCATCGGTGCTGCGCACGACCCGGCCGTTGAGGTCGAGCAGGCTGACCGCGTTGCAGCGTGTTGGGCTGCTGGCACCGGGGCAAACCGGCGCCGGTGCAGCGCTTGGCTGCGACGCCAGGCGCACGCCGGTCGGGACGGTGCGCGAATAGGTCGTCGAACCGGCGATGACCGTCTCGAAGTGGTACGTCGTCGGGCGCGGGGTGCCCCCGATCCCGCCGGTGGGGTACACGGTCCGGGCGGTGACGTTGCCGAGCAGGTCATACGCGGTCTGGGTGGCCTGGTCGATCAAGCCGTCGTCGGCATCGGTGCGGATGGCGCGGCCGAAGACGTCAAAGGTACGGACGGTGGTGACGTCGTCGATGCCGGAGCCATCGTTGTTGGCAGTGCCGTCGCGATAGTTGGCGATGGTGGCGGTCTCGCGCCCATACGGATCATGGACGTGGCGGGTGACGGTGCCGTCGGGACCGGTTTCGTCGAGTGGCCGGCCGAAGTGGTCGACCGTCCGCGCGCTGATCAGACCGCCCGGGGAGGTCGTCGTCAGCGGGTTGCCGACCACGTCGTACGTGAAGATGGTCGTGTGGCCCAGCCCGTCGGCCGTGCTGGCGACATCGGTGTGGATGCCGTTGCCGGAGCTGGCATAGGTCGTGGTACTGGTCACGCCGTCCGGATCGGTGGCGGTCAGCACCCGTCCCCAGGCGTCGTATGTCGCGAAGCTGGTCACATCCTGGTCGGGGATGGCCGGGTCGAATGTCCCGTTGGCGTAGTTGGCGACGACCGATACCGGGAAGATGGCCGGGTGCACCCCGGTGGCCACGTACGTGCTGCGCATCTCGATCTCGGCCGGAGCGAGGCCGCCGGTGGTGGCCGGGTGGAAGGTGAACGCCTGGTGGAGCGTGCCGTTGGCGTTGTAGGTGAAGCTGGCATAGTTGGTGACGATGGCGGCATCGTCATACATGACCGTGTGCCCGGCACCGCCGTTCTGGGTCCACAGCGCCACCCGGATGCGTCCATCGCTGGCCTGCGGCACGGTCACGTCCCAGGCGTGGCCGGTCCACCCGGCGTTCTCGTAGCCGACGTTGACCAGCGTGTCCCAGACCGCGGTGTCGCGATTCCAGGCATACAGGCTGATCGCGGCCCGCGCCGTGCCGGTGCGCTTCTCGAAGACCTGGAAGCGGAACGTCTGGCCCGGCACGAGCTGGACATCCTGCACGATGCGCTCGCGCGCGCCCTTGCCGACCACTTTCACGCTGCCGTCCGGGCGGAGGTCACACGGGCGCATCCCTGCAAGTTCTGAGAGGCGCAGCCCGGTGTCGAGCATGAGGAGCACGATCGCCCGGTCGCGCACCGAGCCCGCGTCGACCAGGCGCCGCAGCGCGTCGTCGCCGAGCGGCTCGACCAGCTTGTGCGGGACGCGGGGCCGGCTGAGGCCGCACAGTGCCGCCGCCTGAGCCAGCTCCTCGGCCCGACACCAGCGCCCGAAGGCCTTGAGCCCGCGCACGTAGCCGGCGACCGAGATCGGTGACAGCGTCTCACGCAGGGTTAGCAGCCAGGCGCGCAGTTCGGTCGGCGTCAGCGAGTCCAGCGCGCGGTCGGCGCCGAGATTGCGGTTCGCGCGGCCGAGCACCATCCGGTACCACTCGATCGTCTTTGGCGACGCACCCTCGGCCGCCTTGGCGGTCACGAAGTGCTCGACAGCGGCTCCGAGGGCCATCGCGCCCGGCGAAGAGTCAAATGCCCATGCGCCGGAGGTGGAAGGATCAGGTGCTCATTTGTCAGGGGTGTCAGGTGCCCATCGCATCGTCGCGGTCCTCCGCCCGAAGTCCGCCACTCAAGCGAAGAACGCAACATGTGCCGCCGGCCGAGGCAGCGACCACAACCTGTTGTGGTGCCGGGCGGTAGTTGGCTGGGGAGGAAGGATTCGAACCTTCGGTCTCCTGATCCAGAGTCAGGCGCCTTACCGCTTGGCCACTCCCCAACGCGACGCGCGCGAACGCCAGCGATCCGCCGCGGGCGCCGATTGTACCCGAGGCACCGGGCAGTCACCAATCGCGGTCAGG
>JADLAZ010000298.1 GCA_020849725.1 Chloroflexota bacterium | reverse complement strand
GGGATGTGGACAAGCCGTTTTTGATGCCGGTGGAGGACGTGTTTTCGATCTCGGGGCGCGGCACGGTAGTGACGGGGCGCATCGAGCGCGGGATCGTGAAGGTGAACGACGAGGTCGAGATCATTGGCCTCAAGCCCACGGCGAAGACGACGTGCACGGGGGTGGAGATGTTTCGCAAGCTCCTGGACGAGGGGCAGGCGGGAGACAACGTCGGGGTGCTGCTGCGCGGCACGAAGCGTGAAGAGGTGGAGCGCGGGCAGGTGCTGGCCAAGCCCGGCAGCATTACGCCGCACACGAACTTCGAGTGCGAGGTGTACGTGCTGACGAAGGAGGAGGGCGGGAGGCACACGCCGTTCTTCAAGGGGTACCGGCCGCAGTTCTACTTCCGCACGACGGACGTGACGGGACTGATCGAGCTGCCCGCGGGCGTGGAGATGGTGATGCCCGGCGACAACATCAAGATGACGGTGGAGCTGATTGCGCCGATTGCGATGGAAGAGGGGCTGCGCTTTGCGATCCGCGAGGGCGGTCGCACGGTCGGCGCCGGCGTCGTTTCCAAGATCGTGAAGTGAGGGGCCCATGGCCAACCAGAACATCCGCATCCGCCTGAAGGCCTTCGATCATCGGCTGATCGACAACTCGGCGCGGGAGATCGTCGAGACGGCCCGGCGCACGGGCGCGACGGTGCGCGGCCCGGTGCCGCTGCCGGTCAAGATGGAGCGCTTCACGCTGCTGGTCTCGCCGCATTCGGACAAGGACGCGCGCGACCAGTACGAGCTGCGCACGCACAAGCGGCTGATGGATATCCTCAACCCGACGGACAAGACCGTGGACGCACTGATGCGCCTGGAACTGCCGGCCGGCGTGGATGTGCAGATCAAGCTGAACTGACGGCTCGTCCGACGGTTGATCCCGGCCGCGCAGCTGCTATACTGCGCGGCCTTTTTCACCGCCCTTGCAAGGCGGACCGTGCCAGTGGCACGGAATCGGGCGCGGTTGGCCGGCGACGGCCAAGACCACTCGAAGGCCTCCAGGGGCCCTCCTGTCGTCCCGTTCCCGAATGTTGCGTTGTGTTGCGGTGCGCGCCAATCGCAGTGCGTACCCGTGTAGAGGAACTTTACGATGGCTATCGGTCTGGTCGGCCGCAAGTGCGGCATGACGCGGGTGTTCACGGAGGCGGGTGAATCCGTTCCCGTGACCGTCGTCGAGGTGCTCCCGAACCGCGTCACCCAGGTGCGCGAGCCGGGCAGGGATGGCTATCGCGCCGTCCAGGTCACCTGGGGTGCCAAGCGCCCGCAGCTGCTCAGCAAGGCCGAGGCGGGCCACTTCGCCAAGGCGAACGTGGCTCCCGGCAGGGCCCTGGTGGAGTTCCGCCTCGCCGACGGCGAGGGCGCGGACCTCAAGACCGGCAGCGAGCTCAGCGTCGAGCTGTTCAGCGAGGGCCAGGTGGTCGACGTCACCGGCATCACCAAGGGCAAGGGCTTCGCCGGCACGATGAAGCGCCACAACTTCGGAGGCCACAACCAGACGCACGGCGTGTCCGTCTCGCACCGTACGCCGGGATCGATCGGCCAGCGCCAGACGCCGGGCCGCGTGTTCCCCGGCAAGCGGATGTCCGGCCACCTGGGCGTGGTGCGGCGCACCACGGAAAACCTGAAGGTCGTCGGCGTCGACAAGGCCCGCAACCTGCTGCTGATCCGTGGTGCCGTGCCCGGCTCCGAGGGCGGCCAGGTCGTGGTGCGGGCCTCGGTCAAGGCCGCGCGCCGGGCGCTTCGCAAGAAGCTCGCTCCGGTCAAGACGCCCGCTCCAGCCAAGAAGTAAGCCGTCATGAAACTCAAAGTCGCCAATGGCGGGCCCGAGCTCACCGTCTCCGACGAGAACTTCGGCCGCGAGTACAACGAGGCGCTGGTCTTCCAGATCCTCAATGCCTACCGCGCCGCCGGTCGCGCCGGCACCAAGGCGCAGAAGAGCCGCGCCGAAGTGCGCGGCGGTGGCCGCAAGCCGCATTCGCAGAAGGGAACGGGCCAGGCCCGCGCCGGCTCGATCCGCAGCCCGATCTGGGTGGGCGGCGGCCGCGCCTTCGCGGCGCGCCCGCGCGACTACTCGCAGAAGGTCAACCGCAAGATGTACCGCGGTGCGCTGCGCGCGATGCTCTCCGAGCTCGTGCGCCAGGACCGCCTGGTCGTCGTGCCGGCGTTCTCGGTCGAGGCGCCGAAGACCAAGATGCTGGCCGGGCAGCTCAAGACGCTCAGCCTCGACGATGTGCTGGTCGTCGTCGAGGCGCTGGACGAGAAGCTGTTCCTGGCCGCGCGCAACCTGCCCAACGTCGAGGTGGTGACGGTCGCCGGCGTCAACCCGGTGAGCCTGGCGCGCCACGACAAGGTGCTGACCACCGTCGGCGCGGTGAAGCTGCTGGAGGAGCGCCTGCAATGAGCAAGCCGGCTGGCAAAGAACGCCTGATGAACCTGCTGCTCGCGCCGCACGTCACCGAGAAGACCTCGTTGAACATGCAGGAGCGCAACCAGTACACCTTCAAGGTGCGCCGCGACGCCACCCGCACCGAGGTCAAGGCCGCGGTGGAGCTGATGTTCGCCGTCAAGGTCGAGGGCGTGCAGGTGGTCAACGAGCCGGGCAAGGCGCGGCGCTTCGGCGCCCGCAAGGGCCGCACGCAGGACTGGAAGAAAGCGTACGTGCGGCTGGCCGACGGCCAGGCGATCGACTACGAGGCGCAGGCCAAGGCCTGAGCCTCAAGCTGACAAGGTAGCTGCAGCATGTCCCTGATCAAGCTGAAACCGACATCGCCGGGCACGCGCTTCGTGGTGCGCGTCAAGCGTTCGCACCTGCACAAGGGCGGCCCGTACGAGCCGCTGACCGTGTCCCAGAACAAGACCGGCGCGCGCAACCACTCCGGCCGCATCACCACGCGCCACGTCGGCGGCGGATCGCGCCAGAAGTACCGCATCATCGACTTCCGTCGCGACAAGGACGGCGTGGCCGCGGTGGTCGAGCGTCTCGAATACGATCCAAACCGCACCGCGCACATCGCCCTGCTGAGGTACGCGGACGGCGAGCGGCGCTACATCCTCGCGCCCAAGGGCCTGAACGCCGGCGACGAACTGCGCTCCGGTTCCGAGGCACCCATCCGCTCGGGTAACGCGATGGCGCTGCGCCACATCCCGGTCGGCTCGCAGGTGCACAATATCGAACTCAAGCCCGGGCGCGGCGGGCAGCTGGCGCGCAGCGCCGGCAACTCGGCGCAGTACACCGCGCGCGAGGGCATCTACGCCTACCTGCGACTCAAGTCGGGCGAGACCCGCAAGGTGCACGTCGACTGCCGCGCCACCATCGGCGAGGTCGGCCACGACGAGCACAGCCTCAGGGTCTACGGCAAGGCCGGCGCCAAGCGCTGGCGCGGCATCCGCCCGACGGTGCGCGGCCTGGCGATGAACCCGGTCGATCACCCGCACGGCGGCGGCGAGGGCAAGAGCCCCATCGGCGGCAAGCCGCAGACCCCCTGGGGCAAGCCCGCCATGGGTTACAAGACCCGCCGGGGCC
>JADLAZ010000297.1 GCA_020849725.1 Chloroflexota bacterium | reverse complement strand
GCCGGAAAGGATAGGCGTCCGTGACGATCGGCTATATCGTGCGCCGCATCCTGCTGTTCCTGTTGGTCATCTGGGCAGCGACGACGTTCATCTTCTTTCTGCCGCGCCTGGCGCCGGGCCGCGACCCCGTGCTCGAGCGGCTCGGCATGATGTCGATCAGCGGCAGCGTCATGCAGGGCGCGATCGAGGAGATGGCCCGCGCCTACAAGGAAAAATTCGGACTGGACCAGCCGCTGTGGCAGCAGTATCTGCGCTTCATGGGCGACGTGCTGCGCGGCGACTTCAACTATTCGCTGGCAATGTATCCCGCCAAGGTCAGTGATCTGATCGCCCAGGCGCTGCCCTGGACGGCTGGCCTGCTGCTGACCGCGACGCTGCTGGCCTTCTCGATCGGCACGCTGCTGGGTGGGCTGATGGCCTGGCCGAAGGCGCCGCGCTTCCTGCAGCTGCTGCTGCCGCCGTTGTTCACCTTTTCGGCCGTTCCCTACTACCTCGTCGGTCTGCTGCTGATCTATGTGTTCGCCTTCCAGGCCAAGCTGTTCCCGATCAGCGGCGGCGCACCGGCCGGCACGGCGCCGACCCTGACGCTGGAGTACGCCCTCAGCATCGTCTATCACTCGGTGCTGCCGGCGATGTCGATCGTGCTGGCCGCCCTCGGCTTCTGGGCGCTGGCGATGCGCGGCATGATGGTCACCACGCAGGGCGAGGACTTCATGATGCTGGCCGAGGCCAAGGGGCTACGCGGCCGGCGCATCTTCTTCGGCTACGGCATGCGCACGGCCATGCTGCCGCAGATCACGTCGCTGGCGCTGGCGCTGGGCCAGATCGTCTCCGGCGCCCTGCTGGTCGAGATCGTCTTCCAATATCCGGGCGTCGGCTCGCTGCTGTTCAAAGCCGTGTCGGCCTTCGACTATTTCACCATCTACGGCATCGTCTTCGTCATCATCGTCGCGGTTGGGCTGGCAACGTTGCTGCTCGACCTGACCTATCACCTGCTCGATCCACGCATCAAGCAGGTTCGCCGCTAGACCATAGGAGAGCCGCCCGTGCTGGCGACACTGCGCTACCTCCGTCGCAACCCGCAACTGGTCGCCGGGCTGGCGATCCTCCTCAGCCTGGTCTTGTTCTGGCTCGTCGGCGCTCGCCTGGTCGACACGACTAAGGCCCGGCCGCTGTCGGCGCCGCCCGACGAGCCGCCGTCGGCCGAGTATCTGCTCGGCACCGACACGGCCGGTCGCGAGTTGCTGCCAGTGCTGATCGAGGCCACACCGCGTGCCTTCCAGGTCGGCCTCACCGCTGGCGCCGTCGCCCTGCTCATCGGCGCGACGCTGGGCTTCATCGCCGGCTACTTCGGCGGCCCGATCGACACGACCATTCGCGGCCTGGCCGACACGCTGCTGCCGATCCCGGCGCTGGCCGTCCTCGTCGTCATCGCCTCGACGATCAAGACGACGCTATCGGTCGAACTGATGGCATTGATTGTCGCCTCGCTGGCCTGGATGTGGCCGACGCGCACCATTCGTGCCCAGGTGCTGACTATGCGCGAGCGCGCCTACGTCGAGGTGGCCCGCCTGTCAGGCACCGGCCACTTGCAGGTGATTTTCCGCGAGCTGATGCCGAACCTGCTGCCGTTCCTGGCGGCCAGCTTCGTCGGCGCGGTCAGTGCGGCGGTGCTGGCGTCGCTGGGCCTGGAGGCGCTCGGCCTCGGTCCGCAGAACGAGCCGACGCTGGGCATGACGATCTTTTGGTCGATCTACTACGGCGCGCTGCTGCGCGGCATGTGGTGGTGGTGGGGCGGCCCGCTGGTCGTGATCGTGCTGCTGTTCACCGGCCTGTTCCTGGTTTCGGCCGGCCTGGACGAGATCGCCAACCCGCGCGTGCGCCGCGCCGTGTAACGCGTGTCCGCGTGTCCGCTGCTGGTGTGGATGACGCCGGGGTGAGCCAGCCGCAGTGCGGTGGCAAGCGATTGGCCCCCTATCCCCCTGAGCAGGAGGGATAGGGGGCCTCCGATTGAGCGTGTTCCCCTTGATAGGGGAGCTAGGGGGAATGTCGCTGGCGACACCCCATCCCTAGCCCCCGGCGCCTATCACGCCATCGCGCTTACGACACCGGCTCCAGGTTCATGAAGATGATCAGGCCGGTGCGGTGCCAGAAGCCCTCGTGGATGTACGGCTTCTGCGCGCTCGGCCAGTTCTTCCAGTAGGTCGTGTTCATTGGCAGCGCGATGACCGTCTGGATGAGCTGGGCGTCGGGCAACTCCGGCAGCCAGATCTCCATCGCCTTGAGCCACAGGTCCATCAGCTTCGGGTCGTTCTCGGCCAACAACCCCATCTGGTCGACGATGTCGCTGAAGGGCTTGTTGTTCCAGCGGTAGAGGTTGGCGCCGTTGGTGTTCTGGCCGGCCGGCTTGAACCACTTCATGTGATACAGCCGGTCGAGCGTGGCGAACGGCTCGCGCATGCTGCCGCCATGGCCCCACAAGAACGCCTTGGCCTCGCCGGAGTAGATCCGGTTGACGAAGTCGGCCGGCAACTGGAAGGTGGCGTCGAAGCCGGCCTGGCGCAGTTGCTCGGTGACGATCGGCGCCTGCGGCGTCGTCGAGGGGTGCTGCGGGAAGGTGACGATCTGGATCGGGATCTTGTTGCCGTCGGCCCCGACCCACATCCCCTGGCCGTCCTTCTTGTACCCCTTCTTGGTCATGATCTCGTCGGTCTTCTTCAGGTTGAACTCGTTGGCCGGGTACTTCTCCAGCAGCGGCTTGAGCGCCTCCAGGTACGGCTTCAGGCCGGCATAGTCGGGGTAGGGGATCGGCGTCGCCTGGGTGAAGCCGGAGAAGGCGAACTTGATGATCTGGTCGCGGTTGATGGCGTAGCTGATCGCCCAGCGGATCTCCGGGTCGTCGAACGGCTTCTCCAGGTGGTTGAAGCCGAGGCCGATCGGCCACCAGTCGAGGAAGCCGAAGGGCGCCTTGTCCGAGTGCGTGATGACGTTCTTGTTCTGCGCCTGGACGGCGCGCATGTTGGCCGGCGTGAACGAGAAGGCCATGTCGATCTCGTTGGCGATCATCTTCTGCGCCATCGTGATCTCGTTCATGCCCGGCAAGAAGACGAGGCGCTCGACCTTGGGCAGCGGCTTGAAGCCGGTCTTGGCGCCCCACCAGTCGTCGCGACGGTCCCAGATCTTCTGCTCGACGGTGGTGGCGACGAGCTTGTAGGGGCCGGTGACGAGCGGCCAGCCCTTGGCCGGGTCGTAGTTCTTGAACGTCTTTGGGTCCTGGCCCTTGAAGACATGCTCCGGCGCGATCGGCACGGCGATGTCGGCGCGGAAGGTCAGCATATCGAAGACGAAGCGCGGGTTCGCGAAGTTGAGCGTGAACTTGACGGTCTGGTCATCGACGGCCTGGACACTCTTGACCTGGCGCTTGGCCTCGGCGCCGTTATTCAGCGCCGGCTCATTGGCCAGCATCTCGAAAGTGAAGGCCACATCCTTAGCGGTGAATGGCTTGCCGTCGCTCCACTCGACACCCTTGCGCAGCTTGACGGTCACCTCGGTGAAGCCGGGGTTGAACTGGTAGCTCTCCCCGATCCAGGGGATGTCCTCATTGTTGAGCATGTTGAAGTAGAACAGGCCCTCGGTGCCGCCCTGGGTGTAGCCACTGCGCGACAGGCCCGGCAGGTACTGGTTGAAGGCGTCGACATCGGTGAACGCGCCGGGATGCTCGCCGCCGAGGCCGGCCATGATGAGGGTTCGGCCACGCGGCACCTGCTTGACCTGGCCGGCCGGCGCGGCGGCGGGTGCAGTCGTCGCGGCGGCGGCCGGCTTGGTCGGCTCGGCTGGCTTAGCCGCTGGAGCGGTCGTCGGGGCGGCGGCGGCCGGCTTGGTCGGCTCGGCTGGCTTGGCCGCCGGAGCGGTCGTCGGGGCGGCGGCGGCCGGCTTGGTCGGCTCAGCCGCCTTGGGCGCAGCGGTCGGACTGGCTGGCGCGCCGCCGCAGGCCGCCGCCAGCAGCGCGCTGCCCAGCACGATGCCGGACCGGAGGATGTGGCGACGGCTCGCCGGCACGACGAAGGTCTCTCGGAATCGATCCATGCTGGGACTCTCCTTCTTGGACAACGACCAGACGACGCGATCCGGCTGCACCCTAACAGCGCCTGCGCTGGTGGACGGTCGGCCACGTTGACGGGCGGGCCGGGCACTGTCCGGAAGGTGCAACTTGCCCGGTGGGATACCACAGCGCCGCAAATCACGTCAAGGGGTCTTTTTGCCGGCCGGGTGTCCCCTCACCTGTGTGACGGGCAGCATCTGGTCTATCCGGGGGGCTGCGCCCATCAGGAGGCTGGCTGCGCCGCCTCCATCGGTGCGACCGGCGTGACCTGAGCCTGTTCCAGCTGGGTTGACGGCTGGTGGCACGCTGTCTCGATGATGGTTCAGACGAGCTTCGGGAAGTCCCGCGCGGCCAGCGCGGCGGTGGCGACGGCGGCCAGGTCGCGGCCGAGGCCGGCCTCGACGGCGGCGACGACGGCGCCCTCGACCAGCGGCGCCGGGCTGAGGACGATGCGCGGCTGACGCTCGGCCGGCTGGCTCTCGATGGCGATCTGGGCGCTCATGACGGCGCTGCCGAGATCGACCAGCACCAGCACGCCATCGCCACTCCAGGACGCCGCCAGCGCGGCATCGATCCGGTCCACGTCGGTGCCGAGGCCGCCATCCGGCCCGCCGCCGGCCGCGACGATGCGCACGCCCGGCCCGGCCATCTGCCCCGCGACCTCGCACACGCCGTCAGCCAGCGACTGGCTGTGCGACACGATCACCAATCCCACCGCCATCGCCACTCCCTCCGGCCAGCATCGTAACACGCTGCGCCGCAACCGAGCGGAACGAGGGCTGACATCACGCATGGGCACGAAGAAGGAGTGAATGGCGGAGAGCAGCGATCCCGATCGCACGATCCGAGTAGCCGAACGTCGGGCAGCGTGGCGGCGGTGGCGGCCCATGCAGTGCGCGCGAGCGGTGGGACCACACCCAACCTGCGCCCGTACGCTAGCGCGCCGGACTCGTGCGAGTGGCAGCAGCGGCGATGAGGTCAGCCATGGCCGCGGCCTCGGCTCCCCCGGTCGCGCGCAGGCCGGCGACCGCGCCGTCTCGGTCAACGGGTAGCCGGTTCTGGCTCACCTTCCACTTGCCGATCAGCCGGCTGATCGGGATTTCGATGCCCACAATGCCTTCGAGCAACTGCCGCACAAAGTCGTGCGGCGCGTCACCCATCTTCCAAGGTGTTGGCTGCGTCGCCTCCATCCGCTGCGTGAGCCGGCCGAGAAAGCCGCGCAGCCACTTCTCGTCGTCGTGGATGACGAGGCGGCCGTAGGCATGCACCACCACGTAATTGTAGGTCGGCACCTGGCGGTGCGTCTCGGCCTTGGTGGGATACCAGTTCGGCGAGATGTAGGCGCTCGGCCCCTGGAAGATCACCAGTGCCTCGTGCTCGGGGGAGACGTCGTGCCAGACGTGATTGCCACGGGCGACGTGGGTGAGCAACGCGCCCTGCTCGCCCACGCCAGCAACCAGGCTGAACGGGAGGTGATTCGCGCCGAGTCCATCGGCGCCGAGGGTCACCAGCGTGCCGAGGGGATGCTCGGCGATGAGGCGCTGCAGCACCTCGCGGTCGGTTTCGGCGAAATGCTCGGGGAGGTACATACCGCGACTCCTCGACGGGTTGGGTGGCCGGCCGGTAGTGACGCCGAAGCCGGTGGCGGGACGCCCTGCGGGTGTGCCATCCGGCGCGGCCGGATCGATGGCGACGACGCCAGCACCGCGTCAGTCCGCAAGTATACGGCTCGATTGGGCCGCGGCTCAGCGACCGTTCCCGGCATCAGCGCTCTTCGCGCTCATTCGCGTCCATTCGCGGTTTCATCCCCGTCGCTCACAGCTCTTCCAGGATGACGCGGACAGTGGCGTCGGGGCCAGGCGGCGCGGGTATCCGGCCGGCGGTCTCCTCGACGGACACGACCTGGACGGTGGCGGCCAGGCCGGTCGTCGCGTGGTCGAGGTCGTGGAGCGTGACCGGGCCGGCGCCGGCCAGCGCCGCCAGGTCGGCGACGATCTGGCGGCCAGTGCGGTCGTCGGCGCCGCCGGTGTGCGTCACCAGTCGGTCGGCGGCGCGAATGGCGAGGTCCCAGCGCCGCCGGGCCGGCGCGGCGGCCGACCAGCGCGCCCAAACGGTGCGCAGGCTCGGGTTGTGCGCCCCTCCGCCAGTGCAGCGCACCGCCAGCCACAGCCGGCGCGCGCTCACGTCAATCGTCGCGCTGGCCGAGGTGACCGCCGTGGCCGGCGTGTGACTCAGTGCCTGCGTCCAGGTGTTGCCGGCGTCGGTCGAGTAGTCCAGCACCCACGTCGCCGGCGTGGCGGCCAGCACCGCTGGCCCTTCCGGCGCGCCCAGCTCCAACCCGACCGCCGTCCAGCGCTTGCCGACCTCCGGCGCGCCGCCGTCGAGCGCCGGCAGCGCCACCACCGGCGTGGCATGCCCGGTCGCCCAGACCCGGTTGGCGGGGCTGAGGTTCCAGCGCGTCAGGTAGCGCGTCCCTTGCGACCAGGCCACCAGGTGCGCGTCGCTCACGCCGGCGACGCCGACCGGCGCGACATACTTCGTGCTCGTGCCGCTACCCTGCGCCAGCCCCCACCAGCCAGCGCCGTCGTGCAGCCAGAGCCAGTAGCCGTCGTCGACCGTGTGCAGCGCGACGGCCAGGTAGGGGCCGGCCAGCGCCAGCCCGTGACACGCCCCCCACAGCGGCAGCGGCTCGGCCCGCCCACCGGCGACGCGCCAGAGCCGGCCGCCCTGCCAGGCGTAGAGCGCGCCGTCGTAGAGCGCCAGGTGGCGGCCGTTCTCGCTCGACACGCTGCCCGACCAGTCGACCAGCGGCTGGATCGACCAATCGAACTGGTCGTAGGTGTGCGGCGCGCTCGTCGGGTTGCTCGGCCGCAGCCGGCCCGTCAGCCGGTAGAGGCCGCGCTCGCCGCCCAGGTAGAGCCCGTGGTCGGCGGCCAGCACGCCGTTGACGACGCCATAGAACGGGATCGCCCGCCAGGTTGTCTCATCGACCGTCCACTCCAGCGTGCCGGCGCGCAGCCGCAGCAGCACGCCGGCGTAGCTGGCCAGCCGGTCGGCCGCCGTCGCCGTCTCGGTCCAGGTCGTGCCGTCCCAGGTGGCGTAGGCCATGCCCAGCGCCGCGTACACCTTCGTCTTATGTCGAATGACCTGCTGGATGGTCGCCGAGGCGGTCGCGACGACCGTCAGGCCGCTGAACGCGCCGCCGCTGGTGGCAACGCAATACAGTGTCGCATCAGCCGCCAGGTACTGGACCCCGCCGACATCGGCGCCACCGCCGTACACCGTGCCGGCGGTCCCGATCGTCGCGTCGAGCGCGCCGGCCGGCAGCATCGTCAGCAGTCGGTCGGTCAGCAGCGCCGGCGCGAAGCCAAGCGTGTACCAGACGCCCTCACCATCGGCCGTCTCGATGCACCGGGTGCGCCAACGCTCCTGCCGGAACTGACCGCCGGCCGTCACGCCGCGCGCCAACCCGACCCCCACGCCCGTCGTGCGCCGATAGCTACCCGGCACGAGCAAGTAGCCCTGCCCGGCCAGCGTCACGTCGTGCGTCACCCCGGCCACGTCGGCCATGTGCCCCCTCCTCTCCTGGTGACCCGCCGCACCCACCGCCAACTACGCTCCGGCCAGCGTGCCCACCCGCACCCACCGCCGCCGCCGCGCCAGCATGGCGTCCAGCCGGTCGGCGAACGGGTTGCCGTCCGGTGGCCGCAGCCCGCGCTTGCCGTCCTCGACCCGGCGCAGCTCCCACAGCGACCGGCAGGCCAGCAGCGCGACGATCACCTCCTCGTCACTCGCGATCGCCAGTGCCGTGCTGTCGTCGGCCGGCGCGGCCAGCAGCGGCCGGTAGCTGGCGCGCAGTGGGCCGTCGCCAGCGGCCGGCGCGACGCGCAGCCGCACCGTTCCGGCTTGCACGTTCGCCGTCCAGTCGTTGGCCGCACCGCTGGCCGGCATGTCCGGCGTCCCCTCGGCCGGCACGCCGACCGCACCCGTCGCCGGCGGCAGCAGTGTGCCGAGCGGGAACTCGACGCCGACCACCACCGTGACCGCCACGCCGAGCGCGTACTCGCGCTGGTCGGCCACCGTCGCCAGCGTCACCGTCGCCACGTCGCGCGGCAGCACGTAGCTCAACTCGCGCAGCGCGTCGCCGATGTGATCGTTGATCTGCGCATCGTTCCAGAGTTGCACCGCCTGCGTGTCGCCTAACTCGCGCCGCACCCGGGCGCGGACCGTCGCTCGTGTCGCCATGTCGCCTCCCGTGAGTGTTGGGTGCTGGGTGTTGGCTTCGGCTGCGCTCAGCCAATGGGAAGGACCCTCACCCTAACCCTCTCCCACTGCGGTGGGAGAGGGAACCGATTGCTCTCATCACCACGGCCGATCCCCTCTCCCTCTGGGAGAGGGTTAGGGTGAGGGTTTTTCTCCATTACTCATTACTCATCACTCAGCCCCTACCCCACCACCTCACTCGTCGCGTTGAACTCGACCTCGGCGGCGGCGACGCAGGCGCCCGTGCCGGCGAATCGAACGACATGCCGGCCCGTCGCCGCCGGTGTGACGTCGACGTGGTAAAGGCCCGTGCCGTCGTTGGTCGTGGCCGGGGTCGTCAACGCACCGGCCGGGTCCTTCAGTGTGACCATCACCAGCGTCGGGTTGGTCAGCGCTGCACCGACCTTGAAGGTCGCCGACACGCGCACCATTTGGCCCACCGTCACTCGCTCGATCGCCATCGCGCCGCCCCTCCTACGCCGCCACCAGCGCCAGCGCGCAGGTTGTCGGCCACGTCACGCCCAGCGCCACCGACACCGGTCGCGCCACCAGCAGTCCGGCCGACGCCGGCGCGCTCAGCGCCAGGACCGCCGTGGCGGGCGCCCCGGCCGCCACCGCGCACGACGCCGGCCGCGCCACGACCAGCGTCACGCTCCCCAGCACCATCACACCCGCGCCGGCACTCACCACCGGGTCGGCGACCACACCGACAATCGCCGCCGCATCTGTCAGCGCCACGCTCCCCAGCACCACCGCTGGATCGACCACCTCCGCCCCGGCCATCGCCTGATCGGCTATCGACACACTGCCCAGCACGACACCCGGCTCGACCACGACCGCCGCGACCGTGGCCGTATCGCCGACGGCGATCCCACCGGCACTGCCGGCCCAGACAAGCAGCATCACGAGATCGTCTGCCCTAGCAGCAGCGCCCGCAGCGCCACCACCGCCGGCGGGTCGGCCGGCGGCAGCGTCACCCGCGCGTACTGACGCACGATCGCCCGCGCCTCACCAGCCGACGTGCCGGCCAGCTCGGTCAACGGGATCGCCACCTGGCTGACGCTGGTCGCGTCCTCCAGCGTGACGATCGCCAGCCCGTCCTCAATCTGCACACCCGTTACCCGGCTCATTCCTCCACCCCCCACACCGTGCCGTCCAGCGTCGTCGAGCCGGAGCGCGTCACCGTCAGCACATTGTTCGCCGCACCACTGAGGATGCCGTTGCCCAGATTGACCGCGCCGGTGTTGTCGTTGCCCGTCGCCGCACCAACGAAGATCGTCGCGCCACCCGAGCCGTCTTTGAAGGTCAGCACTGCCGCCGTCGAGCCGACTTTGAACCAGAAGCCCATCAGCCGGAACTTGCGGCCGCTGCCCGGCGTCCAGATCGTCGTCTCGGCCGTGCCAGACGACAGGCTGACCGTCTTGAACACATTCGGCGTCCGCAGCCGGTCCCACTGCGCTGTGCCACTGCTCGGCGCGTACACCAGCCCCAGCGCCCCCAGCGCCAGCGTCGTCGGGTTGGCCAGCGCGTCGGCCAGCGCCGCCGGGTCCAGCACCCCATCGTTGCCATCCCGACCCAGCATCATCACCTGCAGATGCTCGCCACTCGCGTTCGTCCGCGTGCTGATGTTCGTCCCACTGCCCGCCGTGATCGGCACATTGCTGTCGCCCATGTCGCCTCCTTGGTGGGGGTCGGGGGTCGGGGGTCGGGGACCGGGGATCGGGGACCGGGGATCGGGGGCCAGGGATCGGGGGTCAGGGGTCAGGGATCGGGGATCGGGGATCGGGCGCCGGTGACTGGCCCGCTGGCTGAGCGGAGCCGAAGCCAGCAGCGACCGATGCGGCGTGACGACCAGGCTTAACCCCCCTAACCCCCCTTGTCAGGGGGGAATCAGGCGGCGGCGCGTCGGACCATTCCCTCCTGACAAGGGGGGTTAGGGGGATAGCCACCTCGCCCCATCACCCACTTCACCAGCAAACCACGCGCCCACCCTCCGACCCCCGACCCCCGACCCCCATCCCCTACCCGTTGTTCGTCCGCCGTTCGGCGTCCTGCAATGTCAGCGTCTGGCCGCTGCTGACCGTCCGATCCGCGCCCAGGTCCCACACCAGCAGCACCTCGCGGCTGGCCGGTGTGCCGTTGTCGTCAAGCAGGACGGCGTAGCGCGCGCCGCTGCCACTGGCCGGGATCGGCCCGCCGCTGGCCGTCCAGACGATGTTCGCCGCCTGCACGAAGGCCCGGTCGGCGCTGTCATCCTCGGTCAGCACGTCGAAGCCGGCCGTGCCGCGCGCCAGCGCCTGGCCGCCGGCGGTGTAGCCGTTGCCGGCGGCGACCTCGTTGGCGCTGAGATCACTCCACAGGTTGGTGTCAACCGTCGGCGCCGCCGCCGCCGTGACCAGTGCGACGTAGAAGCCACCCGGCACGTTCTGCCCGCGATACATCACATCCAGCTCCCGCTTCTTGCCCCGGTTCGTCACAAACCCCGCCACACGCCTCTCCTTCCCACTCCATCCCGACACACCCCACCCGCAATCCCATCACGCCCGCCCCACCCGATACACCCCACCCCCATCCGCCGCCCACACGTACAGCCCATCCCGTCCGGCCACGACCGACACCTCGCCGCCGTCGGCCGCCCGCAGGTAGCGCTCCGGCCCCAGCGCCACGTCGCCGGCCACCGCCAGTGCCGCCCGGATGCCCGCCCCCACGGCGAAGCCGCCGGTCGGATCGGCGGCGTGCGCCCGCGCCTCGGCCAGCAGCGTGTCCCACTGACCCTCGCTCAGGCTGGGGCAGCGCGCCCGCGTCACGCTGTCCAGCTCGCCGTGGCCGACGACGTGCGTCCGGTCGATCGGCAGGCCGTGCCGCCGGCAGCAGTCGCCGATCAGCCGCGCCACCGCCGCCCGCTGTGCCGCCGGCCACGGCGCCCCTGGCCGCCCGACGACCTCGATGCTCAGCGTCACCCAGTTCGGGTTCAGCCCGGCCGCCGCCCAGCCGGCGATCAGCGGGTTGGCGAGGTTCGGCCGCGCCAGCCGGCCGTTGGCCCAGGCGGTGTCGCCCTCAGCCACGACGGCGATGACCGCGCCATCCCGGTCGACGACGTAGTGGGCGCTGACCTGGCTGCGCGGATCGCGGAACCAGGCCAGCGCCCCGACGGCCGTGTCGCCGTCGGTGATGTGCAGCACCAGCGCCGCCACGTGCTGTCCGTTCCGCCCCGCCCAGCGGTTCGGCGTCACCGGCTCAGGCGCGGTCATGCTGGCCGCCCCGCGCCACCGCCCGCGCCCCGCTGTACAGTCCGACCGCCGACAGCCCCAGCGCCAGCCCCCACAGCGCCACCCGCGCCGGCGCCGGCTGCGTCGCCAGCGCCCCGGCGATGCCCAGTCCCAGCGCCAGCGCCAGCAGCGGCGCCAGCCGCGCCGGCAGTCCCGCCCGCTTGGCCACCTCGACGACGCCGACGATCAGCGGCGCCAGCAGCACTCCATACACCTCGACCGGCATCGCGCCCTCCCCGACCATCACTTCCTGACAGCGTGTTCATCCATTGATGTTGGCCGCCCCGCGCGCGTAGACATCGGTAACCGCGGCGCTGCGCCGCCGCCCAGCACGACCCGGCGCGCCAGGGCCGTCGCCCCCGAGTGACTGGAGCCGCCCATGCTTGGTCGACGCAGCCCCGTCTCGTTTGGCCGGCCGCGCCCGCGGCTCCTGCGCCTCCTGCCCGCCCCGGACGCACCTCCGCTCGATCGCCTGCGCGTCCGCGGCCGCCTGGACACCGGCGCGCAGCCGTTCGACCTCACCGTCACCGACGGCGACGTGACCATGCGCGCCCACCGCGGCGCCGTCGCCGCCATCCATGCGCGCTGCCAGCCACCGGCGCTGACCGCCACCTGGGACAGCGACACGCTCGTCAGCGTGACAGCAACCTGTGCCGGCGACGGCGTGATCCGCTTCGCCAACCACGGCGATCGGCACGGCACGGTCGAAGTGACCTTCACCATCCACGGGTCGCCCACCGAAACCAGCAGCGGCCTGCTCGTCATCACCGGCGAGGCGGTGGTCAGCATCGTCATCTACACCGGCAGCGGCAAGAATTATGTCGAATTCGGCCGCCTCACCGGTATTGTCGCCGCCCTCATCGGAGAGTAGCGCCCAACCTTCACTCATCACTCATCACTCATCACTGCGTCCGTCAGGGCTGCCCGCTCCGCCACCACCGTCGCGAACTCGGCCGCCGGCCGCTCGTCACCCAGGCGCTCGGCGGCGCGCTGCCGGCTGTGGATGCCCGCCTGCACCAGCGCCACCTCGTCGCGCACCAGTTGCGGCCGGTCGCGCGGTGTGATCGGCGGCCAGACCGTCGTCGTGCGGCGTGTGCCGACCTCGCGGCCGTGCGCTGCCAGCAAGTCCAGCGCCATCGCATTGCGCCGCCGAAAGACGCCGTCCCAGATCGCCCGCTTGCGGCGCACTTTCTGGATCAGCGGCTGCAGCAGCGCCTCCAGCGCCACCCCCGACAGCCCACCGGCGCCGTCGCCAAAGGCCGTGCGCGGTGTCTCGGCCAGGTCGTGCAGCACCCGGTAGAGCGCCTCGATGGCCTTGATGTGCAACTCGACACCGCCGCCAGCCAGCAGGTCCAGCAGGTATGCCTCTGCCTTCTCCGGCAGCTCCCACGTCGCCCCCGGCTCCATGACGATGCCGTCGCTGCCCTCAACGTTCGCCAGCACCGCCACCGGCGCGCCGCTGTAGTCCAGGATCTGGCTCAGCACGCTCAGCCGCCGGTTCAACTCGGCACACACCGGCCGGATGTCCTCCAGGTCGGACACGCCCCAGAACTCGCTCGGCTGCGCTTCGTTCGGAAAAACGACGAACGGCAGCCATGGGTAGGGGTTCGGCCCGTCGCGCGTCACCTGGCCGTCCACCTCAACCACCAGCCGGTCCGGCCGCCAGTCTTCGATGACGACCGGCCCCGGCGCGCCGGCCGCTGTCCCTGGTCGCCCCACCACCGGCGCTGGCTCGGCCAGCCGGTAGCTCTGCACCACCCGCGTCAGTGTCCGGAAGTCGTCCGGCCGCCACCAGCAGGTCAGCCCCTGCACATCCACCGGCGTGATGCGCGGCAGCGCCGCCGCCGCGTCCCAGGTGACCTTGAAGGCGCCGTCGCCCAGCACCGCCGCGTCGATCGCCGTGTCGAAGTCGATGCGATACAGGTCATTGGCCTCGGCGATCTCGCGCAGCGCCACCTCGGCCGCCGGTGGCCCGTCCGGCGCCGTCCAGGTCACCGGCTCGGCGAACAGGAACGACACGGACTTGCGCACGAAGGCGCGGGCGTAGTTGACCGTGATCCGCCGCTCGCGCGCCCGCGGCCGCCCCGCCCATTGTGCCCCACTGTAGAAGGCCAGCAACTCCGCATAGCGCGCCGTCCGCGCCCCATCCTGCCCCACCGCCCGCCGCTCCACGCTTCCTCCAGTGATGAGCAATGAGTGCCGGGGAAGGACTATCATTACTCATTACTCATTACTAACTATCCTTGACCCCATCCAGCACCGCCGCCCCCAGGGGCCGCTGCACCGCGATCGTCACGTACCACTTCAACCGCCAGCGGTTGACGTTCTTCGTCTCCAGCCGGCCGACGTCCTCGACCTGAATGCCGCCGTTCTCGAAGCCGACGACGCCGCGGCCCATCCCGAACTGCACGGCGTAGATGCGCGAGCAGACGTTGCCGCTCGTGCCCTGCGCGTAGGTGTCGAGGATGTTGTCGTCGATGTGGACCGGAATGCCGTCGTACTGATCGATGCGCTGGCCGAACTGGTCCAGGCTCGTCTCCAGCGCCGTGCCCGAGGTGCGGCGCAGCGACTTCAGCTTCCGCCGGCTGCGGCGGCTCATGAACAGCGCGTCCGGCTTACCCGGCTTCACCAGGTCGATCACCTGGTCCAGCATGTCCAGCGTCAGCACCGCCCCGTTGGCGCCAGCGTCCAACTCCTGGCCCGTGCCCGCCAGCGTCTTGTAGATGCCGTTGAACTGCTTGACATCCACACCGATGTCGCCATCCCAGAACGTCTCGTTGAACTCGTAGGCCAGCGCCTTTGCCTTCCCCTCGACGATCAGCGCCTCCAGATCGTTCGGGTCGGCATAGCTCTGGCTCAGAAAGTGGTCCACGTCGGCGTCGCCACCCAGCACGCTGAGCGCCTGCGTCACCTGTGCCACCGTCGCCACGCCTTCCGCCCACGTGTCCCCCACGTCGTACCACGCCGCCGCAGCCAGCGCGCTCTCGCGCGCGTAGGTCACGCCCGTGCCGACGATCTGCTCGAAGGGCAGGTACTTCAACACATCGCTCTCTTTGACCACCGTCTCAATGATTCCGCGCTGGAACATGTCCTGCGTCAGCAGCGCCGCCTGCGCCTTCGTCAGTGCCACGTCGTCTCCTCTCGCCTCTGCCTGCTGCCTGCCACCCGCCTCGGTGACTGCGTGATGCCGTGACCACCTGGCGAGGGCGAACGTCGCCCCGGACCATGGCACGCCGTCACGCCATCGCGTTGCCCGCCTCACGCCGGCGCAGCGCGTGCGCGATCTTGGCGCTCGGGCTGAGCGCCGTCAGGTCCACCGCCTGCGAGCGCGTCACCGCCGCCGGGCTGACCGACTCGGCCGCGAGTCGAGCGCGCGCCATCTCAGCGATGCGCGCGTACGCCTGCCGGGCGACCGCCACGCTGGCCCGCAACTCGTCCACCGTCGCGCCTCCGATCAGCTCCGGCACCGCCTCCGGGTGTGCCGCGATCAGCGCCTCGCGCGCCAGCGCCAGCGCCTCCCCCGCCTCGTCACCCGCGCCCGCGTCTGGCGCTGCCACCACCGCATCCTCCGCCAGTGTTGCCTCGTCCACGTGTCCTCCTTGCCGGCGTCGGGCCGGCCACACTCCTGGGCAGCTCCCTGCCACCCCGTCAGTTCCCCTCGTCCGGCCGGGATGCCGGCATTCACCGGCGTGACAGACGGTAGGCGATCGTCACCCCGCCCACCCCAGCGCGCGACCGCCGGCCGCCACCTACGCCCCGCTCGGCCGCCCGTGCGCCACCCGCGTCCGCCAGTCGATCGCCAGGTCCAACCAGCCGATCAGCGCCGCCGACACCAGCAGATCGTCGTGCAACGTCGCGCTCGGCACCGACCAGCGCAGGGAGCGGCCCGGCCCCGGCGCCACTTCATAGGTGCAAGCTCCCAGTTGCTGCCAGAACCGGCGCGTATCGCCCGCGCCGTCATCGCGGTACTCCTTCACCCGGCCGGCGTCGATCGCCGCCAGGTAGCTCCAGCCGATGTCGCTCTTGCTCTTGCTGGTGAAGATGACCGGCCGGCAGCGCGAACCGAGCGCCTGCGCCAGGAATCCGGCCAGCCCAGCGCCGACACCGGTGGCGTCGATCACCACCCAGCGCGCCCGCCAGACGTTCTCGGCCAGGTCGCGCAGCGTGCCGTACAGGCTGGTGTGCTTCGCGCCCACCCACTGCGTGCGGTCGACCACCCGGTACGTCGGCCGGCCCAGCAGTGGGTCAGCCAGCGTGCGGTGGTCCACCTCCACCACCGTCAGCGCGGTGGCGTCGCGCCGGTGCGTGCCCCAGTCATCGCCACCGGGCGTCGCCTCGGCCGCCGTCTCCTCCGCGCCGGCCACGTCGATCAGCAGTGCGTACTGGCGGCCCGGCGTCGGCCGGCGCTGGCGGGGATGGTCACCCACCAGATGCGCCTGCCGATCCGGGCCGAACAGACCGCCCGCGCCGTCCAACTCCTCCAGGCAATACTCGCTGCGGATGAACGGATGCTGCTCGCCCAACTGGGCGATGCGCGCCCGGACGCGGTCGCCGTAGGCTGGCATCTCGGCCGCCACCAGCTCCCACGGCACGCGAAAGACCCGCCGGCGACCATCCCCGGCCTCCATCTCAGCGCAATAGCGCGTCTGGCGGGCCAGCAGGCTGCCCCGCTGCCAGGGCGTGCCGAAGAACACGGTCGTGGCGTTGGTGCTGGCCGCCATCGGGTCGAAGACGGCGTCCCAGTGGTCCGCATCGACGTGCTGCGCCTCGTTGCACAGCAGCAGCAGCGACGCCGTCGCGCCGCGCGCCTGCGCTCGCTTCGCCGCACTGAAGAAGAGCGCCTCCGCCACGCCGACCTGGACGAGCCGGCCCGCCCGAGTTCGCGGCTCACCCAGGCCGGCGCCACCAGTCAGCCGCGCCACCAACCGGTCGCGGCTGTTGCCGGCCTGCGGGTTCAGCGTCGGCGCCGCCAGCACGATCGTGCCGCCGCGCTCCTGGTAATGGTGCAGCAGGAAGGCCGTCACCTGCGCCACCAGCTCGTCCTTGCCCGACTGGCGGCTGAAGATGAGGCAGAAGGTCGCCCCACCGCCGCCCAGGACGCTGTCGACGATCGCCTGCGCCGGGCCGACCTGATAGCCCCGCAGCGGCCGGTCGGGCCAGCACCGTCGCGAAAAGGCGGCAATATCGCGCACCCGGTCGCCGCCGGTGCGGCGCGCCTGTCCGCCATCCACTCCGCGCTCACCTCCTGGCGGGCCGGCCGGCCTCAGCGGAGCAGTGTCTTGACGATCTCGATCGCCACCGCCGCCGCGACCGCCCACAGCAGGCCATTGACCCGCGTCTTCAACTCGGCCACGTCGGCCCGCAGCGCCTCCAGTTGCGCCCGTGTCACCGCCTCGAATGTCGACGGCTCGCGCTCCCAGTTGCCTCGTGCCTCGGCCGCCATCCCCTTCCTCCTTCCACGGCGCCGGCCCGCCCGCATGCTCCCTCTACTTAATAGGAAGAATCGGGCCGATTCGCGACATCGACATGCTTTGTTGCTTTCTTGCCCACCCACGCGCACGATCAATGGCCGAATTTCGGCCCTGGAACGCATCATTTCGCATGAGACCGGGCCGCTGCGCGTACGGACACCGGCACGGCCTGTCGATCAGCCGTCGGCCGCTGCCACCAGGCCATTGACGGTCGGCCATGGATTGGCGATAGTCATCGGCGCTGAGCCTGCTTGCGCGAACGGGCACGGGTCGCCGTCCCGGTCGCTTTCTACTGCCTGTCGCTCTTGCGCGCGGGTGGGGCGGCCTGGCCGGGCGCTGGCCCCGGCCGGATGGGGCGTCACACAAGGAGGGACCATGCGCGGGCAGCGGTGGATCGCGATCGTGAGTGGGCTGATGCTGAGCCTGACGCTCGGCGTCACGGCCGGGTTGGTGACGGCGCTGCCAGTGGCGGCCCAGGCGCCGGTGACGATCACGCTAAACCCACAGAGCAACTCCGGCATCACCGGCACGGCCGTGCTGACACCCCAGGGCACACAGACGCGGGTGCTGCTGACCATCAAGGGCGGGCCGGCCGGTGTCAGCCACCCGGCCCACATCCACACCGGCACGTGCGCCAACCTGAACCCGCGCCCGGCCTACCCGCTGTCGAACGTCCAGAACGGCACCTCGGAGACGCTCGTCAACGCCTCACTGCAGCAGATCATGGCCTCCCAGCACGCCATCAACGTCCACAAGTCGCCGCAAGAGGCGTCGATCTACGTCGCCTGCGGTGACCTCCCCACCGGCGTCCCGACGAGTGCGTCCCCGCCGGCTGGCCTGCCGCGCACCGGCGACGGCGGCGCACCCAGCCCGTGGCTCGGCCTGGCGGGCCTGGTCGTGCTGATCGGCCTCGCTCTGCGCCGCCAGGCCCGTTAGGACCAACTCCTCCTCTGGAGACGGGCCTTCAGCCGACCCCGCGCGACCTACCAGCTGAAGCCACGCCTCCAGAGGAGCGGTCTGCCGCCACGGCGACCGCAAGCATGCGGTCGCGCGCTGCGAGTATCGCTACAGCCCGACGCGGGAGAAGAACTCCGGCTTGCCAGCGACGCCGGGCCGCAGCCGGTAGAGCGCGCCCGCACCGGGACCGTCCGTCTCCTTCTTGTCGCCGCCGGCGGTGATGACGTACAGGTCGCGGTAGTCGTCGCCGCCGAAGGCGAGGCTGGCGATCTTGCGCGCCGGCACGGCGACGCGGCCGACCTCGGCGCCGTCGGGGGTGTAGCGCACCGCGCAGCCCCCGTCCCAGCGCGCCGACCAGATGCCGCCGCCGGCGTCAACCGTCATGCCATCGGGCAGCCCTTCGGCGGCGTCCTCGGGCACGCGCACGACCACCCGGCCGTTGGCCATCGCGCCGGTGGCCTCATCGTAGTCGTAGCGCGTGATCGTGCGGCGCATCGTGTCGGTGAAGTAGACCCCGCGCCGGTCGGGCGTAAAGCCCAGCCCGTTTGGCACCTGGATGTCATCCAACACTGTCGTCAGCGAGCCGTCGCGGGCGAGACGATACAGGCGGCCAGGATGCGTGGGCGAGGCCATCGTGCCGCAGAAGACGCCGCCGGCCGGGTCGGCGATGACGTCATTGAAGCGCGAGTCGCGGTCGGCAGCGATCTCGTCGATGACGATCTCCGTCTGGCCGTCGCGCCAGAGCTCGATCCGGCCGCGCGCCTTGAACAGCAGCAGCGACCCGTCGGCCTGGATCGTCACGCCACCGAGCGCCTCGCCCTCCAGCACCTGCTCGTGCTGGCCGCTGGCCGGGTCGTAGCGGAAGAGACGGCCGGGCGGGATATCGACCCAGTAGACCCTCTGCTCCAGCGGGTGCCAGATGACGCCCTCGCCCACGGTGCAGGCATAGTCGGCGATGTGCTCGATCTCCATGTCCCCTCCTCCTGCTCGTTCCGTACCGGGTGACGGGTCAACTCTACGCCCGCGCCGCCGGCCTGTCTACGCCGCGGCGGCGGCAATCGGGAGTAGACTGAGCCAGGGGACGGCAGCCGGGCGCCGCGCATCGCTCGACCGGACTATCAGCCGTCGTCGCGCGGTATGCGGGGGCAGCGTCATCGCGGTACCATCGAGTCGAGGGCCACGCCGGGACCAGGCGCCGCCACGACGTGCTCCAGAACGCCGTGTGGACCACCCTCGGAGCGGGATGCGTTCATGAAGGCCGTCGTCTACCGTCGCTATGGCATGCCCGATGTCTTCGCGGTTCAGGATGTGCCCACGTCCGTGCCCGGCGACGACGAGGTGCTGGTCGCGGTCCAGGCGTCGGCGGTGAACTCCTGGGACTGGGACCAACTGCGGGGCCGGCCGCTGCTGGTGCGCCTGGCGGAAGCGCCCTGGCGGCCGAAGTTCCCGATCCTGGGAGCCGACATCGCCGGACGGGTTGAGGCGGTCGGCGCGAAGGTCAGCCGGTTCCGGCCGGGCGACGAGGTATTCGGCGACCTGTCGCACGACCGCTGGGGCGGCTTCGCCGAGTACGTCTGCGCGCGCGAGCAGTCGCTGGCGGTGAAGCCACCTGCGCTGACCTTCGAGCAGGCGGCAGCGCTCCCGCAGGCGGGGGTGCTGGCACTACAGGGTCTTCGCCAGGGCGGCCCGCTCCGGCCCGGGCAGAGAGTGCTGATGAATGGCGCCGGTGGCGGCGTGGGCACACTGGCGGTGCAGCTCGCGAAATCATTCGGAGCCGACGTGACCGGGGTGGACGTCGCCGGCAAACTCGACCTGGTTCGCTCCGTCGGTGCGGACCAGGTCATTGACTATGCACGCACGGATTTCGCCCGGGCCTCACGTCAGTACGATCTGATTCTCGACGTGGCCGCGCGGCGGTCATTCGCCGCCTGCCGGCGCGCGCTCACGCCGCGCGGCGCCTACGTCATCATCGGTGGCGCGACGGGCACGCTCATTCAGTTGGCGCTGCTAGGGGCACTGTTCGCGGTGTTCAGGAGCAAGAAGCGGGTTGGCCTGCTCGTGCACCGGCCGAGCGCGGCCGATCTGGCCGTCCTGGCGGACCTGGTCGTGTCCGGCACGGTGCGGCCAATCATCGATCGGTGCTTCCCACTGCACGAGGTGCCGGACGCCTTGCGCTACTACGCCACGGGTCAGGTTCGCGGCAAGATCGTGATCACGGTCGGCCAGCACGGCTGCCATGGAGGCGACCGGCGGGCCGTGGTACGATCTGAGCGTTGATGCCCCACGCGACGAGGGACGATCCGGCTGGGGATGGTAGCGATGGTTGTCAGGCAGACGGGAGCGATCCGGCGACCACGGCAAGCACCGCTGGCAACCCTTCCGGCGATCCAGGCGCTGGCGCGGGAGATCGGACAGCGGTTCCAGCCACGGCAGATCGTCCTCTTCGGCTCATACGCCACCGGCCACGCCACACCCGATAGCGACGTCGATCTGCTGGTCGTGATGGCCAGTCCGCTGTCACCGCTCCAGCAAGCAGCCGCCATTGCGCGCGCCGTCGCCCATCCGTTTCCGCTCGACATCATCGTCTGTTCCCCGGACGCGGCGCGGGCGGCGCTGGCGGGCGACGATGACCTCCTGCGCGCGGCGCTGACGACCGGGCTGTGCCTGTATGAAGCGCCAGACAGCGGCGTGGGTTGAGAAAGCCGAGGGTGACGATCGGGTTGCCCTCCGCGAACATGCCAGCGACCAGCCGGTCTACGACGCGGTCTGCTTCCACGCGCAGCAGTGCGTCGAGAAGTACCTCAAGGCCGTTTGTGTCGAGGCGGGTCTGACGGTCGAGCGGACCCATGATCTGGCCTACCTGCATCAGGCAACACCGGAGTTGTGGCCGGACCTGGCGCCGCTGGGACCGGCCCTGGCATCGCTCTCGGTCTATGCCGTGGCGGCGCGCTACCCAGGCGTCAATGCCAGCCCGCGTGAGGCGAGCGAGGCCGTCGCGACCATGGCCGCCGCCCGGTCCGTCCTGCGCGCGGTTCTGGGCCTGGCCGAAGACTGACCCGGCGCGTCAGGCGAAAGTGGCCGGCAGCCGGATCGCGGCGGCCAGGCGGCGCTCGTACTCAGCGCGGGGGATGGTCGTAGCGCCCAAACTGACCAGGTGCGGCGTCAAGAACTGGACGTCGTGCAGCACGAAGCCGCGCGCCGCCAGCCGGTCGACCAGCGCCACCAGGCAGACCTTGGAGGCGTCGGTGGCGCGCGAGAACATGCTCTCGCCGCAGAAGACGCCGCCGATCGCCACGCCGTACAGCCCGCCGACCAGCTGGTCGCTCTGCCAGGCCTCGACGCTGTGCGCGATGCCGGCCTGGTGCAGCACTGTGTAGACCTCGACGAAGGCGTCGCTGATCCAGGTCGCCGGCCGGTCGGCGCAGCCGCGCATGACCGCCGCGAAGGCGGTATCGAACCGGATCTCGAACTCCTGGCGGCGCAGGCGCGCCCGCAGCGAGCGCGAGCGGCGCAGGTGGTCGTGCTCCAGGATGGCGCGCGGGTCAGGTGCGTACCAGCGCACCCGGCCGCGCTCGTCGGCCATCGGGAAGATGCCGGCGGCGTAGGCCCTCACCAGCAGGTCGGGCGTGATCTGCGAGTCGTGGACCGGCAGGCGCGTGCCCTGGCGGGTCGCGGCCGGGCGGGGTCGCCACCAGCGATCCATGCCGCCTCAGGCCCGCGGGCGGGTCAGCACCGGCAACTCCGGCCGAATGTCGATGCGCAGGCAGGCGTGGGCGGCGCGCAGCGCGGCCTCGGCGGTCGCCGGGTCGTCGGCGCGGGCGAAGATGAAGCCGAGGTAGGCGGCGCCCTCCGGCAACGGCAGCAGCGTCTGGTGCAGCGGCGCGGTGATCTCGACGCCGGTGACGTGCGCCACCGCCCGTGCCTCATCGATGCCATCAACGCAGCGCAGCAGGCCGGCGCCGGGGATGGGGATCATCATCACGCCGGCCGCGCCGCCGGTGCGCTCGAACGACGCGATCGGCCGGCCGACGGCGTGGCGCAGGATGATCTCCTCCAGGCACATGCCGGCGCCGAAGCTGAGCACGGTCGAGCACAGCCCGCCGATCGAGCGGCCGGCGATCTCGACGAGCCAGGGGCCGGCAGCGTTCAGCCGCAACTCGGCGTGGACCGGCCCCTCGCGCAGCCCGAGCGCGGCGGCGGCCCGAGCGGTGGCGGCGGCAATGGCGGCCTGGTCGGCAGCCGGCAGGCGTGACGGCGTGACGTAGATCGTCTCCTCGAAGAAGGGACCGTCGAGCGGGTCGGGCTTGTCGAACAGCGCCAGCACGCGCAGGTCGCCGCCAGTCAGCAGCCCCTCCAGCGCCACCTCGACCCCAGGGATGAACTCCTCGACCAGGTAGTGGCTGCCGGCCAGCGGATAGCCGTCGTTGACCAGCAGCCGCCGCAGCCGCGCGACGGCGGCGTCCAACTCCGCCGGGTCGTCGGCGCGAATGACGCCGCGACTGCCGGAGAGCAGCAGCGGCTTGACGACACACGGGAAGCGGACCCGATCGGCGATGGCGGCGCCATCCATTGCCAGGTCAAAGCGACGGAAATGCGGCACCGGCACGCCGCCGGCCGCCAGCCGGGTGCGCATGACGTGCTTGTCGCGTGCCGCCAGCGCTGAGGCCGGGTCGTTGTGCGGCCGGCCGAGCGCGGCGCTGGCCTGCGCCGCCAGCAGCGTCGCCGTGTCGTCGACCGACAGCACGGCGCGCAGCGGTCGCTCGGCATCGGCGGCGATGATCGCGGCAATTGCCGTGTCCGGGTGGCGGAAGTCGAGCGCCAGCGTGCCTGGCGGCAGCGCCCACTCAGCGGCCAGCTCAGCCGGCAGGTCGATGCCGCGCAGCACCTCCAGGCCCAACCCGGCAGCAGCCTCCAGGAACGCGCCGGCCCGGTACGTCGCGGGCGACATCAGCAGCAAGATGCGATCGGTCTCGGCCATAGCCGCCTCTCCATGGGGCATGCTATCCACCCCGCCCGCCCAAGTATGGCCGACGCGCACGTGGGCCGCCATCGGGCCGGTCCGGAGCCACGTCTACCATAGCAGGCCGCTGCTGCCTTTCCAGAGGAAGTAGCTGCCGAAGATGACCGAGACAGTGATTTTGATCGGCCGGTTGTAGCGGTCCAGCCACTGCCCGGCCGCCTCCAGCGCCGCGCCCGTCGGGCCGGGAGCAATGGCAGAGGCGACGATCGGCAGGAGCAGCAGTGACTGGGCCAGCAGCACATAGAGCAGAAACGCGATGACACGCTCGGTCAGATTGAGCGGCGAGTCGCCGATCACGCCCAGTGCCGCCAGGGTGAAGACCCAGAACTTGACGCCGATGGTGAGCAGCAGCACACCGAAACCGAAGATTAGCAGCGGACCGGCCGTAACCAGCGTCGTCATCCACTGCGGCTTGTCATCGTCGGGGTCGGGCTCGCCCATGTAAGCCCGGATAGCGAAGACCCACAGCAGGATGCCCAGGACCAGCAGCAGGAGCGGAACGACGACGCCCTGCTGGCTGTCGCCATCGCTCGCGGCGGCGGACCCAATCAGGAAACTGAAGCCGAGGCCCTGGATGAACCGCACGGTAGTAAGGCCACCGACGAACGCCACCGCTCTGATCAAGCCGCCCTGACCACGCAGCAGGAGGAGCACAATGATGAGATGGAGCGGCACGAGGACCGTGCCGATGATGAGCGGGATCAGGTCGATCATGACTGCAGCCATTGGCTCCCCTTTGCCACGCCACTCGTGCGGGGCGCGCCTCACGGCCGGCAGGCAAGAACGACTGCGTTGCCTTCGGTGGATTCGACAACACGCCAGGCCGCCGACTCTGCCATTCCAGCATGAATGAGCCAGGCGTACAACTGGGCCGCGCCAGGCAGTTGTCACTCGTAGTCGACGACCAGTCGCCCGATCGGGCCGTAGTCGATCTCCAACCGGTCGCCCGGCGCGGCGAAGAAGTGGCCGGTGCAGGTGCCGGTGCTGACGATCTCGCCGGCGTGCAGCGTCTTGCCCCGCTCCCTCAGCCAGTTGGCCAGCCAGGTCAGCGACGTCAGCGGGTGGCCCATCGCCGCCCGGCCGTAGCCAGACTTGATGTACTGGCCATTGAGCGACAGGTCGATGCGGGCGTTCGGCAGGTCCAATCCACGCCAGTCGACGATCGGCGCGCCGTGGACGAGCGCCGCCGCGCCGCCGTTGTCCATCGACGATCCCTGGTAGCCGCTGGCGCCGTACCAGTCGTCGAAGACGGTGTCGCCGATCTCCAGCGCCGGCAGCAGCGCCTCAACCGCCGCCGCGACCTCCTCCTCGCTGTACGGCTGGTCGCGTGGCAGCAGGTCGGTGGCCATGCGAAAGGCGAACTCGCACTCCGAGCAGCGGTAGTTGATGAACAGGCCGCGTGGCAGCCGCGCCGGACTGTCGAAGATGGCGTCGCGGCGCAGTTGCCCCGGCGCTGGCCCCGGCACACCTTCGGCCTGCTGCACCTCGACGGCGGCGGCGCCGATCTTCCAGCCGCCCGACGGCCAGCCCAGCCGCTCGTTCAGCCGCTCCATCACCGCCATCACCGTCTCCCAGTGGCGGGTCTTCAGCCGCTCGGGCAGGACGACGCTGTGCCGCTCCAGCCGCCCGCGGGCGATGATGGCGACGACTTCGTCGATCTCGGCCGGCGTGAGCGGTGTCTGCCGCTGGCAGCGCATGCCCTGGCCCGGCAGCGTCGGCCCGTGAATCCGCCGCCCCCACGTCGTGATCTCCTTCGAATCTGCCTGCGCCATGCTCAGTGCCTCCGCCGCGATCGTGCGCCCGACATGTGGCTCGGCCACGCGCCTGGCGCAGTCTACCCGAGCCGGTGACCATCGTGGTACCCGGCCGCGCGGTGGCGCCACCACCGTGGTGGGCGCCTCACCTACATCGTATCGGCGCGCTTCCTGAAAAACTCCTGGCGGGTGCGCGTGGCTTCGGGCGCCTTGCTGATGGGTGACAGCACCTCGATCAGCGTGACGACCTGCCGGTTGACGCGATCCTGAATGTGGCCAGGTTGGGTAGCCGCTACAGGGAATCGATCTGGCGGACGTTGCTGTCAGCAGCGACACGCGCCGGCGTTGCCATCGGCGGGCGGCTGTCCGGCGTATGCTGATCGAGGCGCGTTGCGCGTTGTATTCGGTGGGCGGCTTGCGCGCCCGTGAATGGGGTTGCTAGAGTGACCTGGCTCGCGCTCGTCCCGTCGCGTCGCGCCCGCGTCTCCCTCGGCCGGCGTGCCCGCTTGTGACGAGGTCGCTGTGACCAAGCCGTTCCTGTTCTCGCCGCGCCGCACGCGCCGGGCCGTGCTCGGGCTTGGCGGCCTGACGCTGCTCGCAGCCTGTGGCGTGCCGCTCGGCCCGACGCCGTCCCCGCCAACGGCGACGCCGCCGCCGCCGCCCATCACGCCAACGCGGGCGCCGGTCATCGCCACACCGGCGCCGCCAGCGGCGCTCAGCCCGGCGGCTCGAACGGCACTGGAGCGGGCGACAGCGGCGCTCAAAGCCGGCGGCCGCGCGCTGTCGCCGGCCGTGCTGACGGTGCTGGAGCATGACAACCGGCCGGCCGATCACCTGGCCTGGGCGGCCATCCGGACCGCCTTCACCAGCGTCCATCCATCCGTCGCCATCGAGCATGACACGGTGCCCTGGGACAACGCCCGCGCTGCGCCGGCCGCGCCGCCCGCGCATCCCGATCTGCCGACGCTGGGCCGACTGGCCAGCGCGCCTGACCTGGCGGCGGCCGGCCGCCTGATCCCGCTGGAGGAGTTGATCTCGGCCGAGGAGCAGCGCCGCGTCGACGCGCGCGTCGGCTACTATCGCTGGGATGCCCTGATCGCCGCCGGCCCGGACCGGGTGCGCCGGCTCTACGGGCTGCCCTACGCCTCATCAACGCAGGCGATGCTGGTCAATCAGGCCATCTTCGCGGCCGAGGGCATCAAGCTGGAGGAACTAGGGGCCTGGAACTGGGACGACCTGGAGAAGCTGTGCGCCCAGATCAGCCGGCCCGACCGCCCGGCGCTGGTGATGGCCGGCGTCAACTCGCTGGCGACCGCCCGGCTGCTGCACCTGTTCGTGCGCGCCTTCGGCGGCGGGCTGGTGCGCGGGCGCTACGTCGATCACCTCAAGCCAGCCAAGCTGACGCTGTCGTCACCGGAGACGATCGCCGGGCTGCGCGCCTTCGTCGCTCTCTACCGCAAGGGCTATCTGCAGGCGAGCGCGCCGACCGATGGCGACCGCCAGCGCGACACGCTGTTCGCCGGCGGCAAGGCGGCGATGCTGCCGGCCACGACCTGGGACCTGGCCGTCATGCGCGACGCGCTGGCGGCGAAGGGCGCGGCGGTCGGCACACTATCGCTGCCGCGCGGTCCGAACAACCTGCACACGACGCTGGAGACAGCCGTCGCCGGCCTATTCGTCGGCGCGCGCGTGGCCGGCCGGCTGCTGCCGGCGCTAGAGTTGCTGACCTTCCTGAGCAGCGATGCCGGCAGCCGGCTCTACACGCTCGTTAGCGGCGCACTGCCGGCGACCGATGCGCTGCTCAAGGACGGACCGTGGGCGACCGAGCCAGTGTACCGCGGCTTCATGGATGGCCTGCTGTTCCTGGACCGATCCGCACCGGCCTGGATGTCGACCGCGCCGGAGACGGTGCTGGCGACGACGGTGACCGGCTTCATCCCCGGCCTGCTGACGACGCGTGTCCTGCCAGAGGAGGCCGCGCGCCTGTGGGAGCAGGCGCTCTACGATGCGCTCGACCGGCTGGGGGTCAAGACGCCGCGCTGATGCCGGCGCGAGGAGGCGACGATGGAGCGACGAGCGATCAGCAGCGGCGCGCCGTGGGAGGCGATTGTCGGCTACTCGCGGGCGGTGCGCGTCGGCCCGCACGTCCATGTCGCCGGTACGACCGCCGTCGACGCCACCGGCCAGGTCATCGGCGCGGGCGACGCGGGCGCGCAGACGATCGAGATCCTGCGCAAGATCGCCGTCGCGCTCGAAGCGGCCGGCGCGAGCCTGACCGATGTCGTGCGCACGCGCATCTACGTCACCAGCATCGACGACTGGGAGGCGGTCGGGCGGGCGCACGGCGCCGTCTTCGCCGGCATCCGGCCGGCGGCAACGCTGGTCGAGGTCAGCCGGCTGATCACGCCCGACCTGCTAGTCGAGATCGAAGCCGACGCGATCATCGGCGGAGTGGCAGCGGGGGCAGGATCATAGCCAGAACTGCGCATGAGTGCGCAATGACGCGCATCGGGTTGAGCGATCAGACGACCTGTTCCGTCACGCCGGCGTGACGATCGCCCAGACTGCCGACGAGGTGCGCCGGCCTACGTGTCAGCAAGCGTCTGGGTAAGCATCGATCACGCACCAGGATGGGACATCGCAGTGGCGAGCTTTGTCCTGATCTCGAGAAGAGCAACGACGCATGAGGTTACCGCGTCGGCCGCGGCTCACCGGGCAGTCTGGCCGCATCGCGGGCAAAACCGATCGCGTGCGGGGCCAGCCGCCCGTCGGTCCAGGCCGGCGCCGCGCTGGTGCGGATCGCGCCGGGTTGGTGACGAAAGCGGTGGACAATCTCCTCGCTACCGGCCGTGGCTGGCCGCCAGGCGACGACGATGGCGATCGCGTGCCCGGCGTCGGCGGCCAGGCCGGCGCGTGACACGGCTGGGAACGGGATTGCCACATCCTGGCCGGCTTCCAGGCCAGGATGCGTGGCGTAGGCCGTCAGCGGACTGGCGCCGCGGCCAGGATCGGTGGGCAGCGTCAGGCCGCAGCGCACGACCATGACGCTGCCGGGACCAGCATTCCAAACTGACACGACCAGATGATCGCCACCAGCGTCCCAGCCCAGCCTGCAGTGCAGCACTGGATACGTCTGTCGTCGATGCAGCTCGGCCAGGCGGCGCCGGCTGGCCACGGCGCTGCCACTGGCGATGACTACGGCCAGCCCGGACAGCGTCAGCGCCAGCCACGCCCGCCAGTCGGCGCGACCGGCCGCACCAGGGTCGTCGGACGGCGGCCGGGCAATCGGTGTGGCACGCGGGGGCGGCGTTGCGACAGGCGCGGCGACCGGTACTGCGGTGGCCGGGGCATCGACCTGTCGGGCGATGTCGCGACTGAGCGCGACCGCCGCCAGCAGGATGATGCCGGCCAGCACCGCCCCGCCGACGATCCAGCGCTGCGGCGCGCTCAGCCGCTCGAGCATCGTGCCTGCCGCATCAGCCACCAAGGTGCGCTGGTCGGGCGATGGGGCAATGGATCCACAGGTGACGCAGTTGAACGCCAACGCCCCTGGTTCTGGTCCCTATCTGCGTCCATCTGCGTCATCTGCGGATCACCCCGTCTCAGTGGCGACACCACGGGCGCCCGACGGCGCTAGAATGCCGGCGACGCTGAGCGCGCCCGTGAGCCAGTACACCACACCCGCGCTGCCCGCGCCAGAAAGGGAGCCGCTATGTCCGCCCGACCGACCGTCGTTGTGCTGACGACCGGCGGCACGATCGCCAGCCGGCTCGACCCGGCCACCGGCGCGGTGCGCCCGCTCGTGTCCGGTCCCGACCTGCTGGCGGCGCTGCCCGAGGCCGAGCGGGTGGCGCGCGTCGAGGTCGAGGAGGTCTGCGCCGTGCCCTCCTGGAACATGACCCCGGCGCTGATGGTCGAGGTCGCCCGACGGCTGGCGCGCGTGCTGGCGCGCCCCGAGGTGGCCGGCGCGGTCGTAACGCACGGCACCGACACCGTCGAGGAAACCGCCTCGCTGGTCGATCTGCTGCTAGCCTCGTCCAAGCCGGTCGCGTTCGCGGTGGCCATGCGCAACCTGTCGGAGGTGTCGCCGGACGGGCCGCGCAACCTGCTCGGCGCGCTGACCGTTGCCGCCGACCCGGCCGCCGCCGGGAGGGGCGTGCTGCTGGTCGTCAACGACGAGATCCACGCCGCGCGCTGGATGACCAAGCTGAACGCGACCCACGTCGATACCTTCGCCTCACCGGGGCGTGGGCCGCTCGGCCGGCTGGCCTGGGACGGCGTGCGCTTCTTCTGGCCGTCGTCGCGGCCGGCGCCGCTGCCGGTCGACCGTATCGAGGAGCGGGTGGCCCTGGTCAAGGTCGTCACCGGCATGGACGACGCACTGATCCGGGCCGCGCTCGACAGCGGCGCGCGCGGGCTGGTGATCGAAGGCTCCGGCGCCGGCAACGTGCCGGACACGGTCGTGCCGGGCATCGCCGTGGCGCTGGACCAGGGCGTGCCGGTGGTGCTGGTGTCGCGCTCGCCGTTCGGGCTGCTCAGCCCGACCTACGGCACGCCCGGCGGCGGCCGGTCGCTGCGCGAGCGGGGCGTCATCCTCGGCCAGGGGCTGAATGGGCCGAAGGCGCGCATCCGGCTGATGGTCGCGCTGGCGCACACGACCGATCCAGCGCGGCTGCGGGCGCTGTTCGAGACGACCGACGCTGGTTGACGCTCACCGGCTGTCAGCGAGCCGCAGCGTGGACCCGTGGTCACGGTCGCACGGTCGACCCACAGCACGATGATGATGCAAGAGTCCAGCAGGCTTCGGTCCCCGGTCGCTGACCACGGGCCGTCCTCGACGACTTATGCATCGGTTGCTACGCTATGCAATATCACGCCCGAGCGACTATGCTGTCCCAGCCAGGGACATGGCCGGTGAGCACAAACCACGACCAACCCTACTACCAATCTCCCTGTCCGATGACTGACATGGCGGCGCGTGTTCCCTGGTCGCCGTCAGTGACTGGCCTCGAGGATGGCGCGGCCGAGCTGGGCGATGCCCTCCCGAATCGTCTCGGGCTGCTCGTAGGAGTAGGCCAGCCGGATGTAGCGCTCAGCCTCCGGCCAGTCGGCCTGCCAGTTGCTGTAGAACGCCGGCCCCGGCACATACGCGACTCCACGGGCGGTGCAGGTGTCAACCAGCCGCGCCGGGTCGCAGTTGTCCGGCAGCCGCACCCAGATGAAGAAGCCGCCCTGCGGCCGCAGCCAGCGCGCGCCGCGCTCGGTGCCGACGTGCTCGTCCAGCGCCTCCAGCATCGCGTCGCGCTTGGTCGTGTAGACCTGGATCAGCTCCTCGGCGTGGTCCTCGAGCTGCTCGGCCATGTAGGCGTGGACGACGCGGCTGGTGAAGGGGCTGGTGCCGCCGTCGAACTTGACCGCCAGCATCGCCCTGACCAGCGGCGGCTGCGCCACCACCCAGCCGATGCGCAGTCCCGCGCCGAGGATCTTCGACATCGTGCCGGTGCGAGCGACGATGCCCTGCTCATCGAGGGCGAACAGCGATGGCACGAACTCGCCCTCGGAGCGCAGGTCGCCGTAAGCATCGTCCTCCATGACCACCAGCCCCGCGCGGGCAGCCACCTCCAGCAGCGCCCGGCGGCGCGCCAGCGGCATAGTGCTACCGCCGGGGTTCTGGAAGGTTGGGATGGTATAGAGCAGCTTGACTTGCTTGCCCCGGTCACGCTCGCGCTGAATGATGGCGGCCATCTCATCGACGATGATGCCGTCGTCGTCCATCGGCAGGCCGACCAGATCGACCCGATGGCCCTGCAGCGTGCGCAGCGTGCCCAAAAAGGTCGGCGCCTCGATCAGGACAGTGTCGCCGGGGTCGAGCAGCGCCGAGCAGACCAGCCGCAGCGCGTCCGACGAGCCGTTGCTGACGACGATCTGATCGGGCGAGACCGTCAGGTTCTCGTAGTGGGCGTACTTCCTGGCGATCAGCTCGCGCAGCGGTCGGAAGCCCTGGGCATCGCCGTAGGTCAGTGCCTCGGCGCCGTCCTCGGCCATGACCTGCGCGGTCGCGGCGGCCAGGCCGTCGTAGGGGAACGACACCGGGTCGGGCTTGCCGCCAGCGAACTGGAAGCGCCCATTGGCTGGCGGCGCCTTGACCGGGGCCACGTTCGGCGTCGGGGCGCTGGCCGCCGACAGCACAGCGCCGTAGTTGAACTCAGACATGCCCGCTCCTCTCCATTGGTTCGCACGGCGTTGGCTTGTCCGGGGTGACCCCGACCAGCGCCATGCTACACGAGCCACTCCTTGCGCTCAAGCCACCGATCGTCCGGTGCGGGCGATGCGCCGGCCACCGGTCTGAGCCACGTCTCAACCGTCGAGGCGGTCCACCAGCGCCCGCCAGTAGCGCTGCGCCTGGCGCAGACTGACGCCGAGGCGCGGCGCCAGCTCGGTCAGCGGGATACCGTCGGCCCGCCCCTCCAGCAGCGCCAGCGCCGCCGGCGGCAACTCGCGCGTCAGTCGGGTGACGGCTGGCGCCGGGCTGGGGTCAGGTGGCGCCGGTTGGCCCCACTGATCGGGATCGAGCGGCTGCCAGCGGGGATGGCCTGGCTGCACGAGCGCCAGCCGGCGGCGCAGGCAGAGACCGTAGACATCTTGAAAGAACGCCCGGAATGGCACATCTGGCCACAGGTCCAACAGATCGGCCAGCGCCAGGAATGTCTCGCTGGCAACCTCGTCCGGCTCCAACCGACGGCAGAGCGCCGGATGTGCCTGGACGCAGGCGGCAATTGGCGCGGCTAGCTCGGCGAACAGCGCGTTGCGAGCAGCGGCAGCGCCGTCGCGAGCAGCGATCGCCAGATGGGTCAGGCCAGCGGTATCGGCCGGCAACGGCAGGGCCGAGCGACGGGTCGGATGCGCGCGCATCGTCGTCTCCTCAGCCGGCGCATCCAGCGTGGGACGCGCCGGCGATGGCGGCGTGGCGGCGCTTCTGCGCTCAAGCGTTCAGGAGCAGCCCGCGGGCGCTCCGCGATCGACGCCGATCGTCAACCCGTGCGCACGGGTGGCGGCCAGATGCCTCGCATCACATGCAGGCGGCCGCAGCGGGGACAGATGGCGCGGATCGTACAGTGCCCTTCGATAGTGTAGTAGCGGTCGCGGATCTTCAGGTTCAGTCGGCCCGACGGCTCGACCATCCCCAGCAACGTCGGCGGGAGGCGGCAGTGGCACTCCCAGCGCCGGGGCGGTCGCCGTGGCCGCGGCGGCGGCGCGTCGCTCACCACCGGCGGCCCGCCCGACCTGGCCGGTGCGCGCCCCGATCGGGTGAGGCACGCTGTCGGGACCACCGCATCGACGAACTCCTTTCCGGGGCATAAGAATAAGAACATTTGTTCGTATTCTAGATCAGCGCCCTGGCCTTGTCAAGGGCCAGTGAAGCCAGTAGAACGAGGAGAACGAGTGGGCCTGTGAAACAAGGGAACCGCCCGTTGTCGCCGGCACGCGGCCCACCCGCCCATCCCGTCCACCTGCTACACTGCCGCCCAGCCGTCCGTCATTATCTGCACCGCGCGTCACGCTTGGCCCACTCGCCCACTGGCTCAGTGATGACTGTGATGACCGATGACCGATGACTGGCCTCTCCTGTTGATCATGCGCGTCCTGGCGCTGGTGCTGGCGCTGGTGCTCGCAGCGCTGGTGGCGTTGATCGTGCCCAGCCACGACAACAGTCCGTTCATGACCGCTTTCGCCGTGACGCTGGTCGCACTGATCACCGCGCTGGTGCTGCTCGGCTACGCCGGCGGATGGCGTGCCGCACCCGGTCCGCCCGACTCATCGCCCAACGGCAGCTGACACCCGGACCCAACGCCATGGTTCCCTGGAATCAGGCGCTGCAGCGCCGGTCGGCGGACAACTCGCCTTCCCGGTGGTTAGCTGGCGCCTCGCGTTCCCGCTGAGCGGCGAGGACGGCCTGCTCGTCCGGCCGTCAGATTGAGGCGCTTGTCACCCCTGCCCGGTGAGGGTAGGATTGACCCAGGAAGTGCCTGTCCGGCATACCTGCCCCCGTAGCTCAGTTGGACAGAGCGAGGGCGTCCTAAGCCCTGTCGTCGGGGGTTCGAGTCCCTCCGGGGGTACGTGTTGATGGGGTCGCCGTCGCCAGGCGAGGCCGGCGGTGACGTCAGGTGCTGGGCGAGCGTCGGGCCGGGCGCCGGCGACGCACCTGTGCTTGTTCGCGTCGTGAGAGGACTGGGCAATGGAGCCGCACATCAAGGGTCACAACGTACACATCGGCCCGAACCTGCGCGATCTTGTCACCAAGAAGACCGCCCGCCTGAGCCGGTACCTGCCGGACTGGGCCGTCATCGACTCCAAACTGGACCTGCACGAGCAAGCCAATCGCGGCGCACCGTTCACCCAGGCCGAGTTCACCATCGTCACGCGCGGCGCGGTGCTGCGCTCCGAGGCGCGGGCGCCGGAGCTGGCCGCGGCCATCGACGAGGTCGTCGATCGCATGGCGCGCCAGATCGTGCGCTATCGCACGCGCCAGCGCGACCTGAAGCG
>JADLAZ010000296.1 GCA_020849725.1 Chloroflexota bacterium | reverse complement strand
TCTTCTTCCTATCCGACCGCGCCGAGCGCGGCACGGCCGCCCTCTACCGGCTGGCGCTGGATGGCGGCGAGGCCGAGCCGCTGCCGATCGGCGGCGCGGCCGACGCCGACTACCAGCCACTGCCCGACGGCCGCCGCATCGCCGTGCTGGCGCCCGACCCGCCCGACGACGAGCAGCGCCGGCGCGAGCGGGAGCGCGACGACACCCAGGTCTATGGCGAGCGCTGGCCGCTGGCGCGCCTGCACCTGCTCGATCTGGCCACGAAGGCGGTGACGACGCTGGACGTGCTGCGCGACCGCCACGCCATCGAGGTCGCGCCGTCGCCGGATGGTGACCGGCTGGCGGTTATCAGCGGTCGCACGCCGGAACTTGACGTCGGGCCGGAGCCGGGCGAGCGCCAGTTGCACCTCGTCGATCTGACGACCGGCGCGGTCCGCAACCTGTGCGACCTCCCCGGCGGCGGTCGCGGCCTGACCTGGGCGCCCGACGGTCGGCGGCTCGTCTACATCGACAGCCCGCGCGCTGGCGGCGTCAGCGGCGCCGGCCTGTTCGTGGTCGACGTCGCCGGCGGCCCGCCACGCAATCTGGCGGCCGATCTGCCGGCCTGTCCGGTGGGCCTCACGCGCGGCGCGGCGGCGGCGACACTGCTGGTGACGGTCGCCACCGGCCTGGACACGGCGCTCTACACACTGGACCCAACCAGCGATCGTCTGAGCGAGCTGATCACGCGCCCCGGCGACCTCAGCGCGGTCAGCGTCAGCGCCGACGGCGCGACGATCGCCGCGCTCTGGAGCACCGCCACCGCCCCGGTCGCCGTCTGGGCCGGACCACCGGCCGGCGACCTGAAGGTGGTGGCCGACCCGCGCCCGGAGTTGCGGTCGGTCGCCTGGGGCGCGCAGGCGCGACTCCGCTGGACGGTGTCCGACGGACTGGCGCTCGACGGCCTGCTGATCCTGCCGCCGGGCGCGACCCGCGCCGACGGCCCATTCCCGCTGGTAACGCTGGTGCATGGCGGCCCCTACGGCCGCTTCGCCGACGGCTTTCAGCTTGGCTGGGCGCCGTCGGGGCAGTGGCTGGCGACTCACGGCTACGCCGTCTTTCTGCCCAATCCGCGTGGCGGCCTCGGCCACGGCCAGGCGTTCGCCGCCTGTGTCGCCGGCGCGGTCGGCATCGACGACTACCGTGACATCATCGCCGGCCTCGACCAGTTGATCGCCGAGGGTGTGGCCGACGCCGATCGACTCGGCATCGGCGGCTGGAGCCAGGGTGGCTTCATGACCGCCTGGGCAGTCGGGCAGAGTGACCGCTTCAAGGCGGGCGTCATGGGCGCCGGCGTCAGCGACTGGGGCATGATGGTCGCCGAGAGCGACATGGCCCATTTCGAGGCGGCGCTCGGTGGCAGCACCGGCTGGGAGGGGCCGGGACCGCACCGGCACGACGCGCTCAGCCCGATCTCATTCGCCCATCGGGTGACGACGCCGCTGTTGATCCTGCACGGCGAGCGCGACGAGCGCGTGCCGGTCAGCCAGGGGCGCTTCTTCGCCCGCGCCCTGCGGGCGCACGGCGTGCCGCACGAGCTGGTCGTCTACCCGCGCGAGCCGCACGGCCTGCGCGAGCGCGCCCACCAGTTGGACGCGCTGCGGCGGACGCGGGCCTGGTTCGATCGCTGGCTGCGGCCGAGCGACACTGTCGGAGTACCGAACCCGTAAGCGATGATGCCGTCCAATGAGGCGGTGACACGGTGCCCGTGCCGGCTGTGCGGCGCCTGTCACGTCGCCACTGCCTTCACGTCACAGCTGGGCTACGGCAGCGACGCGTCGCTGGGGCGCGCGTGCCGTATGCTGAGTGACGCTGGACCGAGTGCCGGGCTGCTAGCGTCGGGGCTCGGTCGTGGTTCGATACGTCTGGAGACATCCCGATGAACCAGCCAGCGGTGCCAGTCGTGCCAGCGGCCGTCATCTGGCAGGCGGCCTTGCGCATCGACCTGGTGACGACGTTCGGCATCAGCGCCAAGTACCGTGGCTTTCCGGAGTACCAGCAGGCGACCGGGCTGGCGCGCGCCGGCCAGCGCGTGCGCGCCGTCACCTACGCCGAGGCGGCCGGCGAGTGGGGCGGCGGCCGGCGCGAGGTCATCGACGGCATCGACGTACTGCGGCTGCCGCACCGCGGCTGGTGGGCGCCGGCGCTGGCGCGGGCGATCGCCACCGACCGGCCGGACCTGGTGCACGTCCACCACTGGAGCAACCAATTCGCCTACACGGCCCGCCTGGCCTGCCGGGCGCTAGGCATCCCGTTCGTCGTCACGCCGCACGGGCTGCTGCACGATCGCTTCCTCGTCGACGACCGCGACCGGCCCTACGAGACGCCGCTCGACTGGACCCGGCTGGCGCGGCGGGCCGGCGATCTGCCCCGGCTGGCGCTGCGGACGCGCGCGCCACGGCGGGCGCTGCGCAACTACCTGACCCATCAACCGCTGATGAGCGCCGACCTCGTCATCGCGCTGTCGCAGGCCGAGGCGCGCCTGCTGCACGACCTGGGCCTGCCGCCGACGCGGGTGCGGGTCATCCCCAACGGCATCGATCTCGATTTCGCCACCGTGCCCGACGCCGACGCCTGGCGCGACCGCTGGCCGCGGCCGGTGGTGCTGTTCATCGGCCAGCTCAAGGAGCGCAAGGGCTGGGACCTGCTGCTGCGGGCCGTGCCGAGTGTGGCGGCGCGGCACCCGACGGCGAGCTTCGTCGTCGTCACGCACAGCGTGACGCCACCGCTGGCCTTCACCCACCTGGTGCGCGAGCTGGGCATCGGCGCGCGCGTCCACCTGCTCCACCGCGTCGACGATGTGGACAAGGCGCGGCTGTACCGGGCGGCCGACGTCGTCTGCCTGCCGACGCGCTACGAGGGCTTCGGGCTGCCGGTGGTCGAGGCGATGGCCGCCGGCACGCCAGTCGTCGTGACCCGGCTGCCGGTGATCGACGAACTGGTGACCGACGACTATGACGGTGTGCTCGTCCCGTACAATGACCCACAGGCGCTGGCGCGGACGCTGGCCGAGCTGTTGGCCGATCCCGGCCGGCGGCAGCGGCTGGCCGCCAACGGCCGCGTGACCGTGCGGCGCTACGCCACCGACCGCATCGTCGCCAGCCTGCTCGACGCCTACCACGATGTACTCGGCGGCTTCCGCCGGCAGAAGGTCCACCGATGAGCGCCCCGCTCGCGCCCGCCGCGCCGCTGCGGCTGCTCTATTTCGCCGGCAAGTATTTCCCCGGCTCGATGGGCATCGACATGCACCGCGAGCTGCTGGACGCGCTCGCCAGCGAGGGCATCGCCACGACGATCGTTTCGCTCGGCCCGGCCGACCAGCGCGCGCCGCTGGTGGCGACGACCGAAGAGGGGCGGCGGGTGGTGCGCTTCGCCACCGTCGGCGGCACGACCGACCGGCTGCTGAACGCGGTCAGCAAGCCGGCGCTGCGCTACGACTTCTTCCTCAGCGGCACGCGCCGACTGGCGACGGTCGCGCGGCAGGAGCCATTCGACCTGGCCCACGGCATCATGGCCTACCCGTTCGGGGCGATGCTGGCGGTGGCGCTGGACCTGGCCCGCCGGCCGGCGCCGCTGCTGCTCAACCTGGCCGGCGGCGACCTGATCGACTCGGCCGAGGCGCGCTACGGCTACGCCCGCTACCGCAGCGTGCGCGCGGTGCTGCGCTACGCCTTTCGGCGGGCGACGATCGTCCGCGCCAACGCGCCGGTGATGGCCGAGCGGGCGGCGGTACTCGGCTGCCCGCCAGCCCGGCTGCGGGTCGTGCCGTCAAACATCACCAGCCTGGTGCAACCGCCGGGGCCGCTGCCGGCCTTCCGGCGCGAGCGGCGAGCGGCACTGCGGGCGGCGCACGGTCTGCCGGATGGGCCGGTGCTGCTGGCGGTCGGCCGGCTGTCGCCGATCAAGGGCTTCGCGTGGCTGGTGCGGGCGCTGCCGGCGATCGTCGCGCGCCACCCGGCGGCAACGCTGCTGATCGTCGGGCCGACTGTCGCCGGTGAGGAGGACTACGGCCCGGGCCTGGAGGCCGAGGCGACGCGGCTGGGCGTCGGCCACGCGCTGCGGCTGGTCGGCCCAGCGCCGCTGGCGGCGATGCGCGACTACTACGCCGCCGCCGACCTGCTGCTCGTCACCAGCTTGTTCGAGGGGTTGAACAAGGCCGGCATCGAGGCCGGGGCTAGCGGCACGCCCTGCATCGTCACCGGCTCGACCGGGCTGGCCGACTACCTGGCCGGCAGCGACGCCGGCACGATCGTGCCGCCCCGCGACCCGGCCGCGCTGGCGACGGCAGTGAACGACCTGCTGGCCGACCCGGCGCGCTGGCAGGCCCACGCCGACGCAGCCCAGCAGCTGGCCGAGGGATTCACACCGGCCGCGATCGCGCGCGCGCTCGTGCCGCTGTACGCAGCCATGCTGCCGGCCGAGCATCCCTGGCGACTGGCGCGCGCGCCGCTGTCGGCAACTGTGATGGCCGGAGGTGGCGCGTGACCGCGCCGGCCAGCCCTACCCTAGCCAGCCGCCACGAACAGACGCCACCAAGCGCCTGGTGCGCCTGGCTGACCGTGCCACGCCTGTTCCTGCTGGCCGGGCTGGCGGCGGTGTCGATCTACGCTGCCTCGGTCGCCATTCTGCCGCGCCGCTACGGCCACATCATCGTCGGCGATGGCGTTTATTATTATGTCTATCTTCGGTCGCTCGTCCACGACGGCAACCTCGACTTCACCGACGAGTACAGCGAGTTCAACCGCGTCACGACCGATGCCGGCAAGCAGATCAACACGACGCTGCGCACGCCGACCGGGCTGGCGCTGAACATGTTCGCCGTCGGGCCGGCGGTGGTGGCGGCGCCGCTCTACTTGATCGCGCACGCGCTGTCGCTGGCTGGTCACGCCGCCGGCGCCCCCCTGCCGATCGACGGCTACGGCCTGCTCTACGAGGGCAGCTTCGCGCTGGCGGGCGTGCTGGCCTCGGTCGCGGCCGCCGGCTGCGGCTACGCTGCCATCCGCCGGCGGCTGCCGGTCGGGCCGGCGCTGGTGGGCGTGGCCGGCATCTGGCTAGGCGGCAGTCTGCTCTACTACACGATTGCCTCGCCAGTCTACGCGCACGCCTTCTCGGCGCTGGGCGTGGCGGCCTGGTTCTTGGTCTGGACACGCCTCAACCCGCGCCGGCTCGCGCCCTGGCTGGCGCTGGGCGCACTGGGCGGCCTGATGGCAACGATGCGCTGGCAGGAGGGGCTATTCGCGCTGCTGCCAGCGGCGCTCTGGGGATGGGATGTGCTGCGCGGCCGGGACAGCGCGGCCGGCGCGCTGGACCTGCCGGTTGACACCAGCCAGGCGCTGGTCGGGCCGCGTTGGCTGGCGCTGCCGGCTTACAGCCTGGGGCTGGCGCTCGGCTTTTTGCCACAGATGGCCGCCTGGCAGGTGCTGTTCGGTGCGCCGCTGGCAGTGCCACAGGGCGGCGCCTTCTTCACCTGGCAGGAGCCGCACTGGCTGGAGGTGCTGCTCTCGCCGCGCAACGGCCTGTTCACCTGGACGCCGGTGGCGCTGCTGGGCATCGTCGGGCTGGCGCTGCTGCTGCGCCACACGCCGCGCTGGGCGCTGGTCGGACTGGCGGCGGTGGCGCTGCAAGTTCTCGTCAACGGCCTGCTGCTGGACTGGTGGGCCGGAGCCGCCTTCGGCGCGCGCCGTTTCATCGGCGGGGCCGTCTTTCTGGCGCTCGGCCTGGGCTGGCTGGCGGCGCTGCTCTGGCCGGCGCGGCGCCGGCTGGCGATCGGCCTCGTCGCCGTCCTGATCGCGCTCAACGGCCTGCTCGTCGCCCAATACAGTGCCTTTCTCAAGGGCTGGACACCCATGGATACCTACCCAACGGCACGGCAGTTGACCCTCGACCGCTTCACCTGGCCGTTCGTCCTGCTGCTGGGGCGCGGCTCACCGGGAGACAACCGATGAAGGCGCTCGTCCTGTCCGGCGGCAAGGGCACCCGGCTGCGGCCGCTGAC
>JADLAZ010000295.1 GCA_020849725.1 Chloroflexota bacterium | reverse complement strand
GACAGCGGCGCGCTGCTGGCCGAGGCGATCGCGGACACGCGCCCGCGCACGGTCTGGCTGGCGCACCTGTCGGAGATCAACAACGAGCCGGCGCTGGCCTATGCCGCCGTCGACGCGCTCATCGCCGGCCGCGCCATCGACCTGCATGTCCTGCCGCGCCACACCGACGGCCCACTGTGGACGGCGGCATGTGTGGTGCGGGCTGAGCGCTGAGCGGGCGCTGGGCGCTGGCAGTGGAAGCGGTGGCGGCGGCGGCGCTCAGCCAATGCCCGCAGGATCGATCGCCCCGCACCCGATACCCAGCACTTACTCGGCCCGTGTCCGCTGGCAAGTCTGGCACAGCCCAAACACTTCGAGCCAGTGACCATCGATCCGAAAGGCGGTGCGGCGGCTCAATTCGGACAGCGCCTCGTCCAGGCGACAGTCGGAGAACTCCAGCACCGCGCCGCAGTCGGAGCAGATCAAGTGGTGGTGGTGCCCCGGCTGGCTGAGGACATAGGTGTGGCAGCCGTCGGGCAGGTGAACGCGCTCGACGACACCGAGGTGAGAGAGCAACTCCAGCGTCCGAAACACCGTCGCGCGGCCGATGCCGGTGCCCGAGTCGCGCAGCGTCTCGTACAGCCCCTGGGCGCTGGTGCTGCCACCGTCGACGAGCACCGTAACGATCTGCCGACGCGGCCCGGTCATGCGATAGCCCCGCTCTGCCAGCAAGGCCAGCAGGCGCTCGCTGTCGCTAGTGACCGTCGCTGACGCCTGGACCATCGTGCCTCCCTTCGTGAAGTATAGAATGTGAGCCGGCGGACGGCAACACCGGTGGCCGGACAGCATGCCGGGCCGACGCCAGCGAGGAGGGCGCATGATCCGCGATATTACCCCGCTTCAAGCCATCGACTGGGACAGCCCCGGCCGGCGCATCTACTCGGCGCCGTTCACGTCCGACGGCGCCTGGGGGCGCATTCGCATCCCGTTGGCTATCTTCTGCGCACCGCGACCGGGCGCGACGATCGTCGCCATCGGCGGCACCCACGGCGACGAGTACGAAGGGCCGGTGGCACTGAAGAACCTGATCGCCACGCTCGACCCAGGCGATCTGATCGCCGGCCGGCTGATCGTGCTGCCGGTGCTGAACGCGCCGGCCTTCTTCGCCGATCAGCGCGCGTCGCCACTGGACGGCGGCAACATGAACCGCGCCTTCCCCGGCGATGCCCGCGGCACGATCACATCGCGCATCGCCCGCTTCGTCACCGATGAGGTACTGGCCCGCGCCGACGTCGTCATCGACCTGCACGCCGGCGGGCGCGGCTTCCAGTTCATGCCCTGCATGTCGTTCCACCGCGTCGACGACCCGGCGCAGTTCCGCGAGTTCCGCGAGACGGCGCTGCTGTTCGGCACGCCCTTCGTCATGCTCTACACCAGCGGCATGGGCTCGGGCCTGCTGACGGAGGAGGCCGAGGCGATGGGCAAGATCACCATCGGCAGCGAGTTGGGTTTCGGCGCCTCGACCAATCTGCATGGCACGCGCTGGGCGCACCAGGGCCTGCTGAACGTGATGCGCCAGCGCGGCCTGCTGGCCGAGCCGGTGCAGGACCTGACGCTGCCACGCTATGGCCCCCAGCGTGTCGTCGCCCAGCTTGACATCGACCGATACATCACCGCGCCGATCAGTGGTGTCTGCGAGCCGCTGGTCGAGCTGGGCGCCTTCGTCCGCGCCGGCGAGCCGGTCGTGCGCATGCACGATTTCGAGCGCGTCGACGAGCCGGGCATCGATATCCCCGCGCCGCTAGACGGCTACGTCCTGACGCAGCGCTTCCGCGCCCGCACCGATCAGGGCGACGTCGTCGTCGTCATCGCCGAGGAGGTCGCGTAGCGGGGGCCGGAGGTCGGGGGGCGGGGGCTGGGGGCTGGAACAAGAATTGTCGGTGCCTTTGTCTGGTCTACCCCGGCCACCCCGGCCGCTCCTGCGCAGGCCGGACCAAGGCACGCGGCCACCGGCCTCCGTCTCCGAGGCTGGTCCTGGTCCCCAACCCCCGGCACCCAGACCTCAGCCCTGGGCCTCGGCTGGAGTCGCCGGCGCGCTCTCCGCGGGCGGCGGTTCGCGCAGCAGCGGCCCGACCGGGTAGGGGCGCGTGCCGGCGCGGCGCAGCCACAGCAAGAACCAGAGGCCGAACACCAGGAACGCGCCACCGCTCGTCAGCAGATTGAAGCGCACCGGGCCGATCAGCATCACGTCGTCGACCTTGAGATTCTCCAGCCAAAAGCGGCCGAACGAGTAGGCGGCCACGTAGAGCAGCGCTAGCGTGCCCGGCAGCCAGGAGCGCCAGAAGCGGCGGCTGAGCCAGACCAGGGCCAGGCCAACCAGCAGGTTCCAGATCGACTCGTACAGGAAGGTCGGGTGGAAGCGCTCCATCGCGGCGTAGGCGGCCGGCCGGTAGGGCGGGTCGACGAACAGGCCCCACGGCAGTGTGGTCGGTGGGCCGAAAATCTCCTGATTGAAGTAGTTGCCCCACCGCCCGATGGCCTGGGCGATGATCAGGCCGGGTGCGGCGGCGTCGAGCGCGATCGTCGCCGGCATGCGTCGCCAGCGGGCGACGATGAGCACGCCCAGCGCCCCGCCGATGACGGCCCCATAGATGCCCAGCCCGCCCCGCCAGACCTGGAACACGCCCAACCAGTCGTCGCGGTAGAGTTCGAGCGTGGTGAAGACGTGGTAGAGCCGGCCGCCGATGATGCCCAGCGGCACCGCCACATAGGCGAAGTCGTCGACCAGTTCGGCGCTGTAGCCGCGGCGGACGAACTCGCGCTTGGTCAGCCAGATCGCGACAGCAATGCCGGCGACGATCAGCACGCTGTACCAGCGCAGTTGGAAGAAGCCCAGATCGATCAGGAAGGGACTGTAGGGCGCGGGCATCGGCGCGGCTCCTGACGGGCAATTCGATCTCCCGGCGAGTCTACCACGGTCCGGCGGGGCATCGGTGTAGCTGCCGTCTACCTGGGCGTGTCGGTGATGATGCGACTCGCCTGCGGCCGGCCCCGTACAATGCGCCGCGATCGGCGCGCGGGACGGCGACCGGATGATGAGGAGGAGGCGGCATGGTGACGCGGGCGACGCTCACGCTTGATGGCGAGTGGCAGTTCCAGATTGACCCGGCGGCGGTGCTGACGCCGGCCACGCTGACGCCCGATCGGACGATCGCCGTACCTGGTTGCTGGCAGGCGCAGTTCCCGGATCTGCTGCGCTACACCGGTGTCGCCTGGTACCGACGCACCGTGGCGCTGCCGGCCGACTGGCGCGGCGCACGGGCGCGCCTGACTTTCGATGCCGTCGACTATGCCTGCCAGGTCTGGGTCAACGGCCAGCCAGCCGGCGCGCACGAGGGTGGCTACCTGCCGTTCAGCCTGGAGGTCGAGCCGTTGCTGCGGGCTGGCGAGGACAACACCATCGCGGTGCGCGTTGTCGATGCTGGCTACGAGCAGGTCGTCTACAGCCGCTGGGACGATGACACCGCTGCCGGCGCGGTCGAGGGTATGCAGCCCGATGAGACGCCACACGGCAAGCAGAGCTGGTACGCTAATGTCGGCGGTCTGTGGCAAGGGGCGCGGCTGGAGCGACTGCCGGCGACGAGTATCGAGCGACTGGTGGCCGTGCCGGACCTGCCCGCCGAGCGGTTCGAGGTGCGGCTGGCGCTGGCCGGACTGGCCGGCGCGGCGACGGTGCGGCTGACAGCGACGCTGGCCGACGGCCAGGGGCCGACCTTTGACGCGGCCGGCGCGATCGCGGCCGGCGCGATGACGGCGACGCTGGCCCTGCCGATGCCCGGCGCGCGGCGCTGGTCGCCCGAGACGCCGGCGCTGTACACGCTGCGCGCCACGGTGATGGCCGGCGGCGAGACACTGGACGAGATGACCGTGACGATCGGTCTGCGCTCGATCGAGGTGCGCGCCGGGCGCCTCTGGCTCAACGGCGCGCCGCTCTACCTGCGCTCCGCACTCGACCAGGATTTCTACCCAGGCACCGTCTACACGCCACCGTCAGACGACATCATCCGCGACCAGTTCCTGCGGGCGAAGGAACTCGGGCTGAACAGCCTGCGCCTGCACATCAAGCCGGCCGACCCGCGCTATCTCGCCTGGGCCGACCGCCTCGGACTGCTGATCTGGGAGGAGGTTCCCTCCTGGCGCACACTCTGGCCAACGGAGCGCCGCGAGCGACACGGCGACCTGCCGGCAGAGACGCGGGCGCGGGTGCGAGCGACGCTGCGCGGCCTGATCGAGCGGGATGTGAACCATCCGTCGGTCATCGCCTACAGCATCGTCAACGAGGACTGGGGCACGCAACTCATCACCTCGGCCAGCGACCGCGCCTGGCTGGCCGGGTTGTACGCCGAGGCCAAGGCGCTCGACCCGACGCGGCTGATCTGCGACAACTCGCCCTGCAACAGCGCGCGCGGTCCGAATGTCCACGTGCGGACCGACATCGACGACTTTCACATCTACTACGGCATGCCCGACGGGCTGCGCCGCTTCGAGGCATTCGTCGCCGCCTTCGCTCAGCGGCCGGCATGGACCTTCTCGACCGCCGGCGACGCCCAGCGCACCGGCGAGGAGCCGCTGATCCTGTCGGAGTTCGGCAACTGGGGGCTGCCGGAGCCGGCGGCGCTGGCGCGGCATTGGCCGGCAGGCACACCCCCCTGGTGGTGGACGACGCACGCCTGGTGGCACGCGGCAAACGAGGCCAGCCACCCCGGCGGCCTGACCGAGCGCTTCGCGGCCTGGCGGCTCGCGGACGTCTGGCCGGATATCGACGCCTTCGCCCGCGCGACGCAGTGGCACGAGTTCGCCGCGCTGCGGGCTGAACTGTGGGCGCTGCGGCGGCGGCCGGCGATCCAGGGCTGGGTCATCACCGAGTTCACCGACTGCTACTGGGAGGCCAACGGCCTGCTCGACTTCTATCGCCAGCCAAAGGTCTTCCACGACCGCTTCGCCGAGATCGGCGGGCCGACGGTGCTGCTGCCGGCGACGGCCGACCCGGACCCGGTGGTCTGGACGGGCGCGCCGCTGGCGCTGCCGCTCCTGGTCGCCCACGATGGGCCGGATGACCTCGCGGGTGCGGCAGTGAGTTGGCGGCTGGACGATGGCCCGGCCGAAGCCGCCGCCAGTGGCGTCGCCGTGCCGGCCGGTGGCGTGGTGGCGGCCGGCCGGGTTGATCTGACGGCGGCAGAGACGGCGGTGGCGACGACCCAAACGCTGCGGCTGACGATTCGTGACGCAGCCGGCGCCGAGCGCGCCCGCGCCGCACTGGACCTGACAATCGTGCCGCGCGCCATGAGCCAGGCGACGAACCCGGTCGCGCTCACCACCTGGGCGCCGGGCCAGGATGTATCGGCGCTGGATCGCCTCGGCTATCGCTTGACGGCCGATCTGGCGGCGGCCGGGCTGGTGCTGGCGACGGTCGTCACTGACGAGGTGCTGGCCTGGGTGCGTGGCGGCGGCCGGCTGCTCTATCTACCGACGGCGGGCGCGGTCAGCCCGTTCCTGCCGGTGCTGCCGCGGCCGGCGCCGTGGGACGGCAACTGGATCAGCGCCTTCCACTTCATTCGTCCGGGCACCTGCCTGCGCCGCCTGCCGCTGGCGAACCCGCTTGGCTT
>JADLAZ010000294.1 GCA_020849725.1 Chloroflexota bacterium | reverse complement strand
GTGGCCGAGGCGGGCGCGACCGCGCCACTGGTGGCGCTGGCGGAGACACTGGGTGCGGCGGTGTACACGGACCCGGTGACGACGCACGGCCGGCTGAGCATGCCCTCGGACCACGCGCTGGCCTGCGGCGCGCTGCCGCTGTTCGCGCCGGAGATGCGGGCGACGCTGGCGCAACACGACGTGCTGCTGGCGGTCGGCGCCGACGTCATCAGCCAGTATTTCCACCGCGACGTGCGGCCGCTGCCGGAGCATCTCCGCCTGCTGCACCTCGACCTGAACGTGCGAGAGATCGGCAAGAACGAGTCGCCGACGGTAGCGTTGATTGGCGACCCACACGCCGGCTTGGAGGAGATCACTGCCGCCATCGCTGCCGGGCAGTCGCCGGCCCAGCGCAACGCTGCTAGCGCCCGTGCCGCCGAGCTGAGCGTGGCCAACGATGCCCGCCGCGCCGCCGCCTGCGCCGAGGCTGCCGCCGAGCGCGCCCGCCAGCCACTGACCGCGCTGGGCCTGATGCACGCCATCGCCGGCGTGCTGCCGGACAACGCCGTCATCGTCGATGAGGCAGTGACCTCGTCGCGGCTCGACTTCGAGCGCTTTGGCTGGCTGCGTGACCCGCTGGCCTACTACGGCCACCGCGGCTGGGGGTTGGGGTGGGGCGTCGGCGTGGCGCTGGGCGCGGCCATCGCACTGCCGGGCCGGCCGGTCGTCGGCTTGCTGGGCGAGGGCAGCCTGCTCTATGGCGCGCAGGGGCTGTGGACGGCCGCGCGCGAGGGACTGCCGGTCGTGTACATCGTCTGCAACAACGCCGGCTACGCCATCCTCAAGGCCGGCATGGTCGCGGCGAAGCTGCCATCGGCGCTGGCCGGCGACTTCCTCGGCATGGACCTGACCGGCCCAGAGATCGATGTGCCGGGGCTGGCGCGCGCCTTCGGCATGACCGCGCACCGAGTCGAGACGGCCGATGCGGTGGCCGATGCCGTCGCGGGCGCGATCCGCTCCGGCCGCCCGACGCTGCTCGATGTGCCGATCGACCGCGGCCTGGGCGCCGATCGCCGCTGAGCCGGCCTTGCCGGGCGGCCGGCGGCGCGGCTATCATCGGCGGCGCGATGAGGAGGCGTCATGGCACGGCTGGCGGGCAAGGCGACCATCATCACCGGGGGTGCGTCCGGCATCGGCCGAGCGACGGCGCTGCTGTTCGCCGCCGAGGGCGCGCGCGTCGGCCTGATCGACCGCGACGGCGACGGCGCGCGGGCCGTGGCGGCCGAGATCGCCGCCGCCGGCGGCACGGCCCACACCGCCACCGCCGACGTCAGCGACGGCGTGGCGGTTGAGCGTGCGGTCGGCGCACTGGTGGCGGCGCTGGGTGGGCTGAATATCATCGTCAACAATGCCGCCATCTCCGTCGGCGATGGCGTGCTGGAGATCGACGAGACGACCTGGGATCTGAACCTGGCGGTGGTGCTGAAGAGCCAATTCCTGGTGACGCGGGCGGCTCTGCCGGCGCTGCTGACCAGCGGCGCAGCCGCCATCGTCAACATCTCCTCGGTCAATGGGTTGCTGGGGCTGGGCGAGGAGGCCTACAGCGCGGCGAAGGCCGGCGTCATCAACTTCACCCAGAACCTGGCGGTGCGCTACGCCGGCCAGGGCGTGCGGGCCAACGTCATCTGCCCCGGCACGATCCGCACGCCGATCTGGGGCGAGCGCGTGGTGCGCGACCCCGGCGTCTTCGACCGGCTGGCGGCCTGGTATCCCATCGGGCGTGTCGGTGAGCCGGAGGAGGTGGCGCGGGTGGCGCTGTTCCTGGCCTCCGACGAGGCGTCGCTGGTCAACGGCGCGGTCATCGTCGCCGACGGCGGCCTGACCGCCGGCCTGCGCCGCATGGGCATTGAACTGCAGGGTCTGCCGGAGAGCGGATGAAAGCGCGAATGGACGCGAATGGACGCGAATACAGGTTGGTCGCGGCCTTTACTGCCCGCATCCGCTAGCCACACAGGCTATCTGGTCATGTGCCAACCACGGGCACAGTCCGATGGGGCACGTGACACGTCCCCTGCTTTTCGCATCTCTTCGCGTCCATTCGCGGTTTCACCCATCCCTCCTCGCCAGTGAGCCAGCCGGCTGAGGTGGTCGGGCCGGCGCCGGAGCGGCTGTGGCGCGACGCCGATTTCCTGCGACTGTGGACGGCGCAGACGACATCGACGATCGGCGCCGGCATGGCCCGGCTGGCGATGCCGCTGCTGGTGCTGGCGCTGACCGACTCGGCGGCGCTGGCCGGGCTGGTGGCGGCGGCGCAAGGGCTGCCGTATCTGGTGCTGGGTCTGCCGGCGGGCGCGCTGATCGACCGCTGGAACCGCCGCACGATCATGATTGCCTGCGACATCGTGCGGGCGGCGGCGGTCGGGTCGGTGCCGCTGCTGTGGGCGCTGGGCTGGCTGGCGACGCCGCAGTTGGTCATCGTCGCCGTTGTGCAGGGGTCGGCGCTTACCTTTTTCAACCTGGCGCAGGTGTCGGCGCTGCCGCGGGTCGTGCCGAAGGAGCAGATCGCGCCAGCGCACGCGCTGAACACGGCCTCGGAGGGCATCGCTTCGCTGGCCAGTCCCGGCCTGGCCGGCGTCATCATCGGCCTGGGGCGCACGACCGCCGCCGGCGCGGTCACCGCCTACGGACTGGACGCGCTGGCGCACCTGGTCTCGGCGGCGCTGCTGGTGACGATCCGCACGCCGTTCCAGGCGGCGCGCACGACCGTGCCGCTGCGGGCGCTGGGGGCGACGATCGTCGAAGGCATCCGCTACATCGGCGCGTCGCCGCCGCTGCGGCTGCTGGCGGTCGTCAACACGGGCCACCGGCTGTTCCTGTCGCCGGTCTACCTGACCGCCGTCGTGCTGGCGCGCGACGTGTTGGGACTGGACGCGCCCGGCATTGGCCTGCTGATCAGCGCTGGCGGCATCGGTGGCCTGCTAGCGGCAGCGGTGACGCCCCGGCTGCGCCAGCGCGTGCCGGTCGGCTGGCTGATGCTGGGGATGATGCTCATCAATGCCACTGGGCTGGCGGTGCTCGGGTTGGCTGCCGCGCCATGGCTGGCGATGGCCGGCATGCTGCTCAACGGCATGATGGAGACGACGACCAGCATCGTCCAGGTCTCATACCGGCTGACCATCATCCCCGATCGGCTGCAAGGGCGGGTCAACAGCGTCTACCGGATGGGATCGTTCGCGGCCATGTCGCTGGGCACGGCGCTCGGCGGCCTGCTGATCAGCCAGGCTGGCGCGCGCGTGACGCTGGGCACACTGGCGGCCGGAATGCTCGTCGTAGCGCTGGGCGCCACGGTGGCCGGCCTGGCGCGGCTGCGGGATTGAGCGCCCCCACAATATATGACAATTATAGCATATCGCGCTATATCGCTACTCATACTCTACGATATATAGCTATTTTATCAGAATAAGTATGCGCCAAGGCCAGACGAGTCAGCGACATGCGGAGGTGATCGCTCCATTGCGCCGCATTCTAGATCTGTTCACAGCCTCGATTGCCTCAACAAAGAAGGGTGATTGCCCTGCCCGCACAGGCCCACGAACTTGACAGTCCTCTCGACGCGTGCTAGGATTCCACCTGTTAACAACTGAACAGACCTGTGCGCCCTTATCCAGAGAGGTGGAGGGAGACGGCCCGATGAAGCCCGGCAACCGGCGAGCGTGCTCGTTTGGTGCCAATTCCGGCAGCATGGCTGCAAGATAAGAGGCGGTGACGCGCGTGGGGCATCCCACCCGCACACCCCGACCTCTCGCTTGCGAGAGGTTTTTTTGTTGGCACAGGCACACAACGGCGATGATGAGGGGAGTACCCGACGGGTCGGCTGGTCAGCGAGTCGCGCTGGGTGAGAGGCGATCCAGGGACAGTCGGGGAAGATGGCCTCGGAGCTGCCGGCTGAACGGTCGCCACGGCGACTCAGTAGGTTGGGTCGGATGGCGCCCGTGAGCGCGCCGGAGTGATGGAAGTATCCGTCACTCGCTGAGGCCGGCGGCCGCGAGGCGCCGGCGAATTCGGGTGGCACCGCGAGAGCGACCTCTCGCCCCGATCGTGGGCGTAGGTCGCTTTTTTCGTGGGCCAAGCATGGTCACCAGGCAGGACGAAAAATGGACACAAGCACGAATGACCCGCGGTCGGTGGGGCTAGTGCAGCGCCACTACCTGAGCTTCGGGAGTGCCGCCGAGCCATTCCGCCTGCAGCGCGGCGGCGAGTTGCCGGGTGTCACGCTGGCCTACGAGATGTACGGCCGGCTCAACGCCCGGCGCGACAACGTCGTCCTGATCGCCCATGCCCTCACCGGTGATGCTCACGCGGCCGGCGTCCACAGTCCGACCGATCGCAAGCCGGGTTGGTGGGATGGCGCGATCGGTCCCGGCAAGGCCATCGACACCGACCGCTGGTTTGTCATCGCCTCGAACGTCGTCGGCGGCTGTCAGGGGTCGACCGGGCCGCGCAGCCTCGACCCGCGCACGGGCCGCCGCTACAACATGCGCTTCCCGCTTATCACCGTGCGCGACATGGTGCGGGCGCAGCGGCGGCTGCTCGACCACCTCGGCGTGGCCCGGCTGCGCGCCGTCATTGGCGGCTCCATCGGCGGCATGCAGGCGCTGGAGTGGGCCGTCACCTACCCCGACCGGCTCGATCAGGCGATTGTGCTGGCGGCGACGGCGCGCTTTCATGCCCAGGGCATCGCCTACAACGAGATACAGCGCCGGGCGATCATGCTCGACCCGTGCTGGCGCGGGGGCGAGTACGAGGACGACAGCGCCCCCGATGAGGGACTGGCCATCGCCCGCATGCTCGGCATGGTCACCTACCAGAGCGACGCACTGATGGCCCACCGCTTCGACCGCCGCCCGGC
>JADLAZ010000293.1 GCA_020849725.1 Chloroflexota bacterium | reverse complement strand
TGTGCGACTGGCAGTCGGTCGCCGCCGCGCTGCGCGAGTTCAACTATTCCGGCTGGGTCGTCGTCGAGCAGAACGGCACCATCCGCACCCCCAAAGAGAGCGCGGCCGAGAGCTACCACTTCATCCGTGACTATCTGGGGTTGTGAGGTCAGGGGCCGGGAGGGGACGCTGTGGGTAGGGTGGACGAGGTGGACAGGGTCCGGTTCGCCCACCTCGTCCACTAGCATCCCTGACCCCTGACCCTTACCGCCCGCGCAGTGTTGGCAGGAACATCTCGAAGAAGCGGCCAACGTCGGGGCGCAGGCAGACCGTCGCGCGACCTGGGGGGCTGTCGGCGCGCTCGCCGGGTCGGCGGTCGGCGATGGTCATGCCGCGTGTCCAGTGGCCGTCGGTCTCAACGGTGATCGGCAGCACCGGCGCGTCGAGCATCAGCGTCGGGTCGATGGCGATCGCCGTCGCCAATGGGTCATGCATGGCCGCCGCGCGACGGCCGCGCCGGCGAGCGTACAGCGCGAGGTAGTCGCTGGTCAGTTCGCGGACGAAGGTTGGCACCGGGCCGTCGCCGAGCGATGCCAGGTGGGTGTCGTCGAGCAGCACCTGCGTCGTCGCGTCCAGCGGCGCGATGGTCATGCGGAAGGGCGCCTCGAAGACCATGCGCGCCGCCTCCGGATCGACCCAGATGTTGAACTCGGCCAGCGCGGTGCTGTTGCCCGGATTGGCGAACGCGCCACCCATGATGACGATGTCCTTGAGCAGTGTCGGCAGCGCCGGCTGGCGCATCAGCGCCACGGCCACATTCGTCAGCGGTCCGACCGCCACCAGTGTGATCTCACCCGGTCGCGCCTCGGCCAGCCGGATAAGTTGATCGACGGCGTGCTCGCCGGTCGGTGTCCGACCGGAGGGCGGCAGGGTTGAGCCGCCCAGGCCGGTGTTGCCGTGGACCTCGGCGGCGCTGGCGTAAGGCTGGACCAGCGGCCGGGGGCAGCCCTCGGCCACCGGCACATCCAGCCGATCGACCAGGCGCAGCACTTTCAGGCTGTTCTCGGTGCACTTGTCGACCTCGACATTGCCGGCGACCGTGCCGATGCCGACCACCTCGACATCAGGATGGCGCAGCGCCAGCAGCAGCGCCAGCGCATCGTCGACGCCGGTGTCCACATCGAATAACAGGGTGGCGCGCGGCATGGCGACTCCTCTCCTGCGGGCTGGTTTCGGGACGGTGCGGCGTGGTGGTCGGGCAGCCACTCCGCGCCGCGCGTCGGGCGAGCATACCATGGACCATCCGGCGCGCAATGCTGCGCCCGGCCGGAGACCGATCGGTTACGATACCGATGCAACGCCCCGACCGTCAGCTGGCCCAGCCTGTCGAAGCGGCCGCTCACGGACCACCGAGAGGAGTGTGCCGAACCACTGCCGGCAACCGGAACGATGACAGGGTTGGGCGAGCGAGGTGACGCGGGTGCGCCACCGCCGGGAAGCGTACGACGACCTGTAGGCCGTCAATAGCAGGAGGGATGCATGGCGCGCAAGGAGCTGGTCGAGGCGGCACAGGGCGACCGGGCGCTGGACACCGTCATTCGCGGCGCGACGCTGGTCAACGTCTACACCGGCGAGCAGTATCCGGCCGATATTGGCCTGTTCGGCGACCGCATTGCCGTTGTCGACCGAGGTGGGACGTCTGGCCTGATCGCAGCAGAGGAGATCGACGCCCACGGTCTGCTGGCCGTGCCGGGTCTGATCGACACCCACCTGCACATCGAGTCGACGATGGTCACGCCGCCCAACTACGCCCGGGCCGTCCTGCCGCTGGGCACGACGACGATCGTCATCGACCCGCACGAGATCGGCAACGTGCTCGGTCGGGCCGGAGTCGAGTACATGCTGCGCGCCAGCGAGGGACTGCCGCAGCGCGTCTATGTCACTGTGCCGTCGTCGGTGCCGGCGGTGCACGGTATCGAGACGGCCGGCGCCGTCTTCACGGCCGGCGACATCGCGGAGATGCTGACCTGGCCGCGCGTCGTCGGCGTTGCCGAGCTGATGGATTACCCCGGCATCGTTCGGCAGCAGCCGCACATGGCCGCCATTGTCGAGGCCGGGTTGGCCAGCGGTCAGCAGTTGGAGGGCCACGCGCCGCTGCTGAGCGGGCGCGAGCTGTGTGCCTATCTGGCCGCTGGCGTCGATTCTGACCACGAGTCGCGCGGCGCGGCCGAGATGGTCGAGAAGCTGCGGCTGGGCATGTGGATCTACGGCCGCGAGAACACCTTCCGCCGCAGCGCCGCCGACCTGGCGCGGGCGCTGCGCGAGGTGCCTAGCCCCTGGAACGTTGCCATGTGCACCGATGATATCGACCCCGACGATCTGCTGCGCCACGGTCACCTCGACCGTGGCCTGCGTGTGCTGCTGGCTGAGGGTGTCGACCCGGCACTGGCCATCCGCTTCGCCACGCTCAATGGCGCGGTGCGCTACGGCCTGCGCGATCTCGGCGCGATCGCGCCGGGCAAGCTGGCTGACATCGTGCTGGTCGAGTCGCTGCACGACTGGCGACCGGCGGCGGTGCTGGTCGGCGGGCGCGTCGTCGCTCGCGACGGCCGGCTGACGGCCGATATCGCCGACCCGGTTCCGCCGCCTGCCGGCGACAGCGTCCGCCTCAACCCGCTGACAGAGGAGGATTTCACGCCGGCTGCGCCCGGTCCCGATGGGGAGCGGGCTGTGCGGGTGATCTTGATCGACGAGCGGCGCACGACGACACTCGGCGAGCGTGTCCTGCCGTTCGCGGCTGGCCGGCTGCGCCTGCCGCTGCCGGACGACCTGCTGCTGCTGAGCGTCGTGCCGCGCCATGGTCAGCCGCACCCGCCCAGCCTGGCGCTGCTAGCCGGTCTCGGCCTCCGGCGGGGCGCAATCGCCACCACCGTCGCCCACGACAGCCACAATCTGATTGTCGCCGGGCACACGCCGGCGGAGATGCTGCGCGCTGTGCACGCCGTGGCCGCGGCTGGAGGCGGCGCCGCGCTGGTCGACGGCGAGGCGGTGCTGGCGGTCGTGCGGCTGCCGGTCGCCGGCCTCATGTCGACCGAGCCGGTCGAGACGGTCGCCGCCGAGGTGCGGGCGTTCAACGAGCACGGACGCGCCCTTGGGCTGAGCGGTAGCTCGCCGGTGCTGGCCGTCTCCAGCCTGGCGCTGCCGGTCGCACCGTTCATCCGCCTCACCGATCACGGCATCGTCGATACGCTCAGCCAGGAGTTTATCCCGCTGCTGGCCCCGTGACCCGTCCGACCCTCACCCGGCGCCGCGCGGCACGATCTGCCAGATCGTCCCGTCGTGAGTGCGGCGCTCGGGCGGCGCAGCAGCGGGTGGCCGTCAATCTACTACTAGGTGGTTATAGAGCAATGTATGGGTGTATAGTGGAGATGAGCCACCGGCCGCGGTGGTGGTTGCCGGGCGCGTCGCCACGGCGGCCTTGCGGCCGGCGCCCGGCCGGTCTGCCGGGTGGCCCCCAGCGCGCAAGCACGAGGTGACCCATGGCAACCCCATCCACATCCTCCCCAACCGGCTACGGCTTCGGCACGATGGTGCGCCAACCTGTCGCCGACGCTGTGGCTGCCGTCACCGACGCCCTCAAGAGCGAGGGCTTCGGCGTGCTGACGACGATCGATGTGCAGGCGACGTTGCGGGCGAAGCTCGGTCTGGAGACGGCGCCCTACCTGATCCTGGGCGCCTGCAATCCGACGCTGGCGCACCGCGCGCTGACGCTGGACCCGAACATCGGGTTGCTGCTGCCCTGCAACGTCGTTGTGCGCGCTGCTGGCGATGACGCCGAGGTGTTGATCATGGACCCGGACCTGATGGTCCAGGTGACCGACAACCCCGCGCTGGCCGAGGTCGCCGGTGAGGCGAAGGCGCGCCTGATGCGCGTCGTCGCCCGGCTGAGCCAGGAAGGAGGCGCCGCGTGAGCACGACGATGACCGGCTCGGTGACGCTGCTGGACGAGATGGCCTTTCGCGCCACGACCGGCAGCGGTCACACACTGACGCTGGA
>JADLAZ010000292.1 GCA_020849725.1 Chloroflexota bacterium | reverse complement strand
TCGGCCACCAGCGGGATGATGGCCTCGGGCGTGTTGGCTTCGACCAGCCGCGGCGCCAGCCCGTAGCGCCGGTAGAGCGCGGCCTCGCGCGGCGGCGGCGGCATCAGCGTCGCGTTGAGGCGCACGATGTGGCTCGGCCGCAGATCAGGCGTGGACCCCATGCTGCCCTCCATCAAGCGGGCCACCCCGGCGCACGGAGGTGGCTCGGGCGCCGGGCACGGGTCGCAGCCGCTCAGGCACGGATAACCTCCAGCGCCTGCGCCAGGCGCGCGACGTGCTGGTCCGGCCCGCCGAGCCGGCCGCCCATCGTGTTGATCGACAGATGGGTCGCGCCCAGCGCGCGCCACTCCTCGACCGCGTTGCGCCAGTCGTCGGGCGTGCCCGTGCCGGCGTTCAGCCGGGCTTCGATGCCGTAGCCGCTCCAGGACAGGCCGGCCGCCTCGCGCCAGGCGCGCATCTGGGCCAGCGTCGGCGCCCAGCCGCCCGCCAGCGGTCGCTGCGGAAAGAAGCCGTCGGCCAGCACGGCGGCGCGCCGCAGCGCCGGCTCGGCCGAGCCGCCGATCCAGAGCGGGATCGGGCGCTGCACCGGCAGCGGCTTGAGGCCGGCCGCCGTCACGCGCTCGTAGCGACCGGCGACGGTGACGACCGGCTCGGTCCACAGCCGGCGCAGCAGCGCGATCTGCTCCTCGAAGCGCCGGCCGCGGTTGTGGAACTCCTTGCTCAGTGCCTCATACTCGACGGCGTTCCAGCCGATGCCGACGCCGAGCCGGAAGCGGCCACCGGTCAGGATATCTACCTCGACCGCCTGCTTGGCGACCAGCGCCGTCTGCCGCTGCGGCAGGATGATGACGCTGCTGACCAGCTCCAGCCCCGGCGCGACGCCGGCCAGGTAGCCGAACAGGACCAGGACCTCGCGGAAGTTGCTCTCGTGCGTGTACGGCCCCGACCAGCCCGGATAGGCCGCCGGGTCGGCGCCGAGCACATGATCGTAGGCGACCAGGTGCGCGAAGCCGAGCGCCTGGATGGCCTGGGCGTAGCCGCGCACGCCGGCCGCGTCGTCGCCGATCTCCAGTTGCGGCAGCACGACCCCGATCTGCATTCTGCCCTCTCCTGACTGACGCCGCTGACATGCCAAGCCGGCCGGCCGGTGTGCCGACAGGATACGCCAGCGGCCGGCCGGCTGCACGAGTCGCCACCCCCCATCAACCCGGCGTCATTCCGTCTCGAAGCCACTGCTGCTGGCGAAGCGGAGCGTGCGGCAGTTCTCGGTGACGGTGCGGACGATATCGTCGGGCACGCCGGCGGGCACGTCGGCCGCGATCTCCAGCGTCACGCGCACATCGGCGCCGAGCAGGCTGGTCAGGTGGGCGACGACCTCGCGCGCGATCTGGTCGGCGTCGCGGCTGAGGCGGGTCGGACTCAGGCTGACCGAGCCGTGGAAGCGCCGGGCCGTGCGCGGACGGTCCAGGCCGGCGCCGCCGCCGTCCCGAACCCATGATCCCCCGTCATCGTGTTCGCCGCTCTCGGTGTCGCCGTCGGGCTTGGCCTCGCCGTCGCTGCCCGGCGCGCGGTCGCGCGGCGGCCGCTCCTGCTCCAGCTCGCGCTGGGCGATCGCCACGGCCGGCCGGACCAGGAGGCTGTGGTCGTCGAGGATGGGCGTGACCCGCTCGCCGGTGCGGAGGCCACGGTAGAGCCCGCTGGCGTCGTCGCGGCCCTCGGCGTAGGCGAAGGTGTCCTGCCGCCAGGTCAGCAGCGCCGTCCCCTCCTCGATCGCGCCCAGCAGCACGTCTGTGTCGCGCAGCCGTGGCAGGTAGAGGTACTGGGCGAAGTCGTCGGCCATCTGCTTGACACCGACGTGGTCGCCGCGCCAGAGGGGGATGCGCTCCAGCTCGCGCTGGAGGATCGTGCCGGCCATCTGCACCAGGAGCGCCATGTCGTTGCGGAGCTTCCGGGCGGCGCGCACGGCGAGCTTCTCCGGTCCGCTCAGGCGCGCTTCCGGCCACTCGACCGGGCCGGTCGGATCGGGCTGGCCCGGCGCCAGCAGCCAGATGTAGGTTTCCGGCAGGCGCTGCTGGACCGCCTCGCGGGCCTGCTCCAGCTTGGTCTTCGCCTGGTTGGCCCCGAAGGCGTCGAGGTTGAGCTCCTCGCGATCGCGCGAGATAGACGCCCAGGCCAACTCCTGCCGCACCGCCTGCTGCAGCTCCTCCAGGCGCGCCCGATCGGGGGCGAGGAAGACGAGCGTGTTGCGGTAGCGGCGGGGGCTGGTTCCGCGCTCCATCAGGTAGGTCTCGACCTGGCGGCGCGCCGGGCTGTCGTCGGCACGGGCCTGGTGCGGGTAGGCGGGATCGAGAATGACCAGCCGCGCCTCGCGCGCGTCGGGCACGTCGCCGGTGCCGGCCGGGCAGGCGTGGACGCTGGCGAAGTCGCCCCGGTGGCGCGGGTCGCGGACCTCGTCGCGCAGGCGCTTGCGGATCTCCTCCAGCACCACCTCGGGGTCCTGCTGGTCGGCGCGGTCCTGGGCCAGCCGGGTGACGCTGGGCTGGGTGGCGTACCAGTAGCGCCGGCCGTCGAGGTAGAGGTGGGTCGCCTGGTCGGTCAGGCGGCGCAGCGCGTCGCCGAAGGTGGCCGGCGCCTCGCCCGGCTGGACGCAGCCGAGCCGGATCTGCCGGTCCTCCAGCCCGCGGTTGGCGGTGTGCAGCGTCGGCGCCGAGCCGACGTAGAGCGTGCGCGCCACCCGCCGGCAGGCCGAGTAGCGGCCCAGGCTGGGGTTGTCGCGGTCGAGCTGGAGCGGCAGCGAGTGCGGGCCGTCGACGTCCTTCTCGATCACCGGCACCCAGGGGTCGGGGAGGTAGCGGGTCAGCTCGAATTGGACGGCCGGGTCGGCGATCGGCACGGTCGAGGGCAGGATCAGCAGGCCGGCGTCGTGCTGCTCCCACAGCGCGTGGATGACGGCGGCCATCAGGCGCAGCACGCCGCGCGTGCGCTGGAAGGTGTCGAGGCTCGACCAGTCGGTGTAGAGGCGGTCGAACAACTCCGGGTGGATCGGGTAGGCATCGCGCAGCCGGCGCTCGTAGCTCCCCTCGCGGCAGCCGGTGGGGAACTCGGC
>JADLAZ010000291.1 GCA_020849725.1 Chloroflexota bacterium | reverse complement strand
GCCACCATCGCCGCCGGCTCGGAGTAGGCCGAGTCGGGAGAAAACACCATCGCGAGCCGCCAGCCGAGCGGGCCTGAGGACGCGCGAAGAAGAGGGCATAGACGCGCCTACATAACCTCGTCGTCGCGCTCGCTGTCGGGCGCCTCGTCGATGTCCTCCAACCCGTCGAGCAGGAGCAGCTCGTCGTCGTCGCGTGCCCAGGGCAGCTCCGCCACCGGCTCCGGGTCGGGCGGACCCGGGTCGCGCGGCTGCGGCTCGACCGGCTCGAACGGAGGGCGCCGCTCCGGTCCCATCAGCCGCCACCTCGCGCGCCGGCATCGGCCAGGCGCGCGGCCGTGGCGCGCTCCTGACGGCGGCGGTACTCGGCGATCGCCCCCTTGACCGTGCCCAGGCCGAGCGTCGCGCAACGCGTGCGGGAGACCACGACATCCCGGCCCAACTCGTCGATCATCGCGTTCAGGTCCATCGCCTCGATCTCGGCCAGCGGCCGCCCCTGCACCAACTCGGTGACGACCGACGCCCCGGCCTGGCTGATCGTGCAGCCCTCGCCCTCGAAGCGCACGGCGGTGATGCGCTCCTGATCGTCGATCTTGAGGTACATCGTCACGACATCGCCGCAGCCCGGATTGCCGCCACCCAGCACGACGTCGGCATCGTCTAGCTTGCCGCGATTGCGGGGATTCTCGTAGTGATCGAGCAGCAGCTCGATGTAGGCCTGACGGTCCACGCCTCGTTCCCTTTCCACGGACCGGCGGCTCCCGCACCGGGGCCAGCGCGTCCCGCCATTGTACCGCGCCTGGCCTCAGGAACCGTAGACCTGCACCTCGGCGAAGCCACCCAACTTGCCTTGCAGCGGCGCGATATTGACGAACGTCCAGCGCACGTAGCGCGCCGTGCGGTCGATGGGGTACTCCTGCCAGCTGTTGGAGATCGTCACCGCCAGGCCCGGCGCTGGCGTCAGCCGCTCCCAGGTCTGGCCGTCGCTCGACACGTCGAGGAAGAAGCGCGCCGCGTTCTGCTTGGCCCCGCTGAGCCAGCGCGCCCGACTGAGCGGTTGCGCCGCGCCCAGGTCGACCGTCAGCGCCGCCTCGGCCGGCGTCGACCAGGCCGTCTCCCAGCGCGTCCAGCTCTTGCCATCGATGACGAGTGGCGCGGCGGCCGGGTTGGCCTTGCTCGGGTCGGGGCTGGCGCTGACACTGATGATGCATGGCGATGGCGTCACCTGACACAATGGTGGCGGCGGCCCGCCGATTGGTGTGGGCGTCCGGGTCGCGGTGGGTGTCAGCGTCGCCGTTGGCGTCAGCGTCGGCAGGCTGGGGTCGCGCGTCGGCGTTAGCGTTGGCGTCGGCGTGATCGTCGGGGTGGCCGATGGCGTCGGCGGCAGGGTAGCGGTCGGTGGTGGTGTCGGCGTTGGCGTCGGCAGCGTTGCCGGGTCGGGTGGCACGTCGTTGGGGTCAAAGACACGCACGGCCAGATCGCGCAAGAATGTGGGCAGCTGCAGCGTCAGCGTCCCGTTGCTCACCGGCTGGTTCGTCAGTCGCTGCAGCTCGGCGCCGGTCCACGGGTCGGTGTAGACGATCGTGTATGCGCCGCTGGTCAGGCCGGTCAGCGTGTGCTGCGCGCCGGCGACCGGCGTGAGCGCGCTGTCCGGCTCCGTCCAGCGCGCCGCCTGCCGATCGACGATGTACAGCGCCGCCCGGTTGGCCTTGCGGTAGCCGCCAACGGCCAGCCCCGGTGGCTCGAACGGGCAATCGCCCATCGGGTCGCCATCGTAGACATGCGCCATCGCCCGCAGGTAGGGCAGCTCCGGCTCGAGCCAGGCGCCGAAGATGCGCGCCGTGCGCTGGAAGTCGTCCGGCAATACGAACGAGTAGTTGATGCGCCAGTACAGGTTCGCGCCCGCCGCGCCGCCGTGCATCACCGGCAGCCACGTGCCGAAGTGGTGAAGCTGATAGAGCTGCGGGTTGTTGGCGAAGCCGGGCCGCGGCGCCGGGTAGTCGTAGAAGTCGTGCTCGCGCCAGCCATATTCGCCGTAGAGGTGCGGCCGCCCCCAGGTCGCGTTCGCCCAGCGCGCTTGCTTGCCGAAGTCGCACGGCATGTAGGCATGGTACTGACCGTTGTCGTAGCTGTGCGTCTGCGTCACGTCCAGCATCGGCAGCGCGCCGTAGGTCGGGAAGAGGGTCTGGTCGCGCCACCACTTGCTCATGGCGGCGAAGCTCGTCGTCGTCAGCAGTCGGCTGGGCGCGGCGGCGTGGAGCGCGTCGACCATCTCCTGGTGCCAGGCCGTCATCGCGCTGACGCCGCCGCTGATGCTGTACGGCGAGGTATCGCCGCCGTCGAGCTCGTTCCACAACTCGACCATGCCAAGGCTGCTGAACGCGCCGTAGCGCGCGCCGATGTAGCGCACGTAGTTGCGGAAGTGCTGCCGGGCTGCCGCGCTGGTCCAGAACGTGCGCCCGGTGACGCCGAGCTGCCGGTAGTAGGGGTTGCGGTCGAGCCACTCGACCTTGTAGCTGTAGTGGGTAATGAATGCGTGCTGCGTCCACAACGTCAGCATCAGCGCCACGTCGTTCGCCTGCGCCGCCAGCAGCAGCTCGTCGAGCTTGTGGGCGCTCTCGGGCTGGTAGCGGCCCAGCCCGGCGTAGGTGACGGTGTCGACTGTATCGAGTTGCTTGGTGACCCCGGCGCCCCACTCGAGCAGGAAATGGCCCTCGCTCGGCATCACTAACCAGACCCGGCCGAAGTTCAGCCGGTTGGCCCGATAGGTCGCAAACACCTGATCGTAGGTCAGCTTGCGGTCCCAGGCCAGGTTCGACCCGAGCGGCACGAACGGTGTGCCATCGTCGTAGACGAGGCGCGTCGGCTGGATCGGGTCACGCCGGATGAAGCCGCGACTGGTCGGCGCGGTGGCCGTGAAGGCGCCGGTCGCCACCGCCGTCGTGCTGCCGGCCGCCGTCACATCGATGCGGAAGGTGTGCGTGCCGATGACGCGCGGCGCGTAGCGCACCTTCCAGACGCCGGCCGCCACCGGTCCGGCGACGTAGTCGTCGGTCGCGTGCGCCCGCTCGGTCACCGGTTGATACCAGAAGCCGGTCGCTTGCTCCGTCTGCCCGGTCGGCAGCGCGATGGCCGCTCGCACATCGACCACGGCCGGGTCGAACGGGTTGCGCGCCGGCACGGCCGGGTCGTACGCTGTCGGCAGGCTGAAGGTCAACTCGACGACGCGATAGATGGGTGTCTGGGCGGCGCTGAGCGCCACCGGCACATCGGCGGCACGCGCCGGCCGGGGATCGCCCACCCCGAGCGAGGCGAGCAGCAGGCCGACCACCACGCCAATCGGGATCAGGCGTCGCCAGGACATGGCCGGCCTCCTTCGCGAGGTCAGGGTGCGCCGGCCACGCTACCGGTCGCCATCGGACAAGGCGCGACCACCCGGCAGAGCTGGCTCGCGCTCACACTGCCGTCTACGCGATGCCGTCGGGCCTGTTTCCGTCGCTCGCGTCTAGCTCATTGCCGGCGCGGACCGGGCATGCTACCGTTCGGCCGCCGGCTACTCAACCAGCAGCACCGTGAGGAGGGACCGCGATGGCCAGCAAAGTCGATCCGACCGTCCTGTGGAAAACACCGGGGGCGCAGCCCAACGGCTTGCAGGCGACCAACGAGGGCCTGTGGGTCATCGATCAGGTCGACCCCAACCACATCTTCCTCCTGTCGTACGATGGCCAGGTCATCCGCGACTACGGCGAGTGCCGCGCGCACCATGCCAGTGGCATCACCCTCGACCCGAACGGCAACATCTGGATCGCCTCGACCTTCACCTACGAGATGATCCTGTTCGATCGCGAGACGGGTAAGGAGTTGGCCGCCTTTCCGACGCCGCCCTACGACCGCAGTGGCGGCGCGCACGGTACGGAGTGGCGCTTCAATCAGCTCTGGTTCAACGTGCCGAAGGCTGGCCGCATCTTCGTCGCCGACCCAAAGACGGGCAACATCCTGCGCGACATCCCCTCCTACGGCGACCGCTCGCACGGCATGGCCTGGGACGAAGACGGCTCGCTCTGGTCGGTCGACACCAACAAGCGCGTCATCTTCAAACTCGACCCCTCAACCGGGGCGATTCTCGACGCCGTTGGCTGCACCGGTCCGGAGCCACACGGGATGACGATCTGGCAGGGCAAGTTCTGGCTGTGCGACGCCGCCACGCGCGAGGTCTTCACCGTCGACGTGCCACGCCGCTGACGTCACCTGCCCAGACCCATGAGCCGCTAGGATGCGCCGTGACCAGCCCGCCGCCGATCGTGACGGTCGATCCCCGGACACCCGACCGCGCCAGTCTGGAGCGGGCCGGCGCGGTCATTCGGCGCGGCGGCCTGGTCGCGTTCCCGACCGAGACCGTCTACGGCCTGGGCGCGAACGCGCTCGACCCGGCGGCGATCGCCCGCATCTTCGCCGCCAAGGGCCGGCCGGCCAATGACCCGGTCATCGTCCACGTCGATCGGCCGGCGCAGGTGTGGCAGGTCGCGCGGCACGTGTCGCCACTGGCCGCGCGCCTGATCGCCCGCTTCTGGCCCGGCCCACTGACGCTCGTGCTGCCACGCGCCGCCACCGTGCCGTCGGCCGTCAGCGCCGGCCTGCCGACGGTGGCGGTGCGGATGCCGGCGCACCCGGTCGCGCTCGGCCTGATCGCTGCCGCCGGCCGGCCAGTCGCTGCGCCCAGCGCCAACCGCTTCAGTCGACCCAGCGCGACCACCGCCGCCCACGTCATCGCCGATCTGGACGGTGCGGTCGATCTCATTCTCGACGCCGGGCCAGCGCCGATCGGCCTGGAGTCGACCATCCTCGACCTGAGCGGCGACGGACCGCCGGTGCTGCTGCGACCGGGCGGCCTGCCGCTCGACGACCTCATCGCCGTCGCCGGGCCGATCGTCACCCGGCCGTCACCGCCCGGCACGGATGAGCAACCGCAGGTCGCGCCGGGTCTTATGACCAAGCACTATGCGCCACGCGCCGAGATGCTCGTCATTGTGGGCGAGCGTGTCCGCGCCCGAGCGCGCCTGCGCGCTGAGATCGCTGGTCGCTGCGCCGCCGGCCAGGGCGTCGGCGTGTTGCTGGTGGACGAGGACGCCGACCTGCTGGCTAATCTGCCGGTTCAGGTCGCCCGGCTGGGCAGCGAAACCCGGCTGGCCGAGATTGGCGAGCGCCTCTTCAGCGCGCTGCGCGACCTGGACACCGCCGGTGTCGACGTCATCGCCGCGCGCGATATCGGCGCCGCCGGCCTGGGCCTGGCGATCCGCGACCGCCTGGTGCGCGCCGCCGCCGGCCGCGTCATCGACATCGACAACGACCCCACCTCGACATGACCGCTCCTATACCGAAGCGCGCATGGGAATAGCATACTTCGTATTGCGTAGCGTAGGGGCGGTTCGCGAACTGCCCCTACGGTGGCCTGGGCATCCCGTCTGGGCTTCGGTTTAGGCCAGAGCGGCCGGCGTCACCGGCTCCTCCCAGGTCAGTTCGTCATCCTCACCATTCGGCGTTGGATAGACGACCAGCACGACGACCGGCAGGTTGCCGGTGACCACCCACCGGTGCGCGGCGGCCGGACCGGCGGCGAACAGCATCGTATCGCCGGGACCGACCCGCCACTCGTCACCGTCGCGGTTGCGGATGGTCGCCGTGCCCGACACGATGATCTCGACCGTCTGGCGTTTGTGGTGATGGAGCGGCACGACCGCGCCCGGGTCGACCGACACCATCGCCACCCGCACCTCTGTCACCGGCCCGGACGGCTCAGCGAGCAACTCGGCCCGGCTGCCGGCGTAGCGCGGTTGGCGGTAGGTCCGGTCGGCCGCCGTCACCTGGCGGATCGGCGCCACGTCCATAATCTTCTCCCGTGTCGGCAGACTTGCTCCAACCCCGTCACCTTCGCGCCCGACGGCCGCGACTACCGCAGTGTCAGGCCGGCCGCCACGACGGTCAAGCGAGCCTGGTCCGGCATCCAGCCGCCCTCACCTCCCGCTTGGAATCAGGTGCGGCAGCCCTGGCCGGCTGGAGCCTCGCCTCTCTCAGGGGCGCCGGCGGCGACTGGCCAGGGCGTGGTGCGCGCGCGCGCCGGCTGGTAGACTGGGCGCGCACACGAGGCAGCCGCCTCCCCTGGCCGCTGAACCCATGACGATACGATGCTGCGCCACGACGTTCGGCGTGTCCACGCGGTCACCCGCGCGTCATAGATTCGGCAGGCGCCCGCAGCGATCACGTGGGCACTCCCTGTCATCTCTGGTACATCGCACCATGCGCATCTGCCCATCCGCACGAACACGGCATTCGATCAGTCTAGCGGTCGTCACCACGGTCGGGCGCATCGTCCTGACCGCGCTGGCGCTCGCGCTGGCGCTCCCCTGGTCCGCGACGGCCCAGGCGCCGGCGCCGGCCATGAGCGCGCGCGCCTGGGTGCTGGTCGACCCTGGCCGGGGTGTTGTCATCGCCGGTCAGGAGCCGCACGCGCGCCTGGCCGTAGCCAGCTTGACCAAGGTCATGACGGCCGTCGTGGCGTTGCGCTTCGGCGTGCTCACCGATGAGTACACCGTTGACGCGCGCGACCTGCCCGGCGAGGCCAGCATCGGTCTGCACGCCGGTGAGCGCGTCACGCTGGAGACCCTGCTCTACGGACTGCTGATGCGCTCCGGCAATGACGCGGCTGCCGTCATCGCCCGCGGCGTCGGCGACCGTCTTGCCGCGCGCCGTGGCCTGTCGATCGATGGCGTGGCGCTGTTCGTCGACCTGATGAACGAGCAGGCGGCCGACCTGGGCATGGTCAACACCGCCTTTCGCAACCCCCATGGTCTCGATACGCCCGGCCACGAGTCCAGCGCCTATGACATCGCGCTGCTGACGCGCCACGCGCTGCGCGACCCGACCTTTCGCCGCATGTTCGGCGCGACCGCCTACCCGTTTCGGGGTGGGACGTGGACGAACGTGAACCGGTTGCTGACACAGTACGATGGGCTGGTCGGCGGCAAGACCGGCGTGGAGACCGAGGCGGGCCTGTGTCTGGTCGAGGTTGCCGAACGCGATGGCCGGCAGTTGATCGTCGTCGTCCTCAACGCCCCGCGCTGGTACGATGACGCCCGAACCCTGCTCGACTATGGCTTCAGCACCCCGTCTCAGGCCGCAGCGTCGACGCTGCCGGCCTTCGGGGCGGCCGGGCCGGCGACCGGACCACCGTACCCGCGGACGCCAGCACTGGCTGCCGGCGCCGCGCCTACCGCCACGCTGGCGCCCGCTGCTGGGCCACGCTTCGGCGCGGCGGGCGCCTCGGTGGCGACGCCGGCCGAGCGCCCGCGCGGCGCAGCCGACGACCGCGTAGACGCGGCCGCCACGCTGCCGACCGCGACTCCCGCCGGCGACCTCTGGAGCGATCCCACCCAGATTGGGCTGGCCGTGGTGGCAGTGTTGATCGCCGCCGGCGCGGTGCTGCTCGTGCTGCGCCTGTTCGGTCTTGGGCCGCTCGCCGGCCTAGGCTCGCGCGCGAGCCGCCGCCCCGGCGCGCGACCGTGGCAGACCTATCAGGTCGCGGCCGACCAGGAGCGCCAGTCGACCGGCATGCGGCGCCCACGGCCGACGGCCGAGCAACCGCCGACCCCCCCCGCGCCGGAGGACGATGCACCGGTCGTGGCCGACGCTCCCGGCGCCACTGAACCGGCGGACGCGGGTGATGAGCGCCCCATTGCTGTCGCCAGCGAGCAATCGCGCCTCCTGGAAGAGCACGTGACGCTCGCTCTCCGCCACGCTCAGGCGGGTCGCCTCGACACGGCCGAGAGCTTCTTCGTCAAGGCGATCCAGATTGCGCCGGACGTGCGCCTGAGTACGCTGCCGGATTTCTGGCAGATGTCCGCCGGCGGTTACGTCGCGCTGGCACTGGCGTATCGCCGGTGCAGCCGCCCGGCCCAGGCGCGGGCGGTCGTCGGCCTCGGCCTCGTCGCCTTCCCGGAACATGCCGACCTGACGGCGCTCGATCGCCGCCTGCAAGCCGAGCGCCGCGTGTAGGTCGACCGTCGTCGGGGTTGGCTCAGCCGGGAGCGCCGACGCGCCGGCGCAAGCGTGCCAGACGATGGTCGAGCGCGGCGGCGTCGTACAGAGCGGGCCGCAAGGCCGCCGCGGTGGCCAACCACTCCACCACAGCCGTAGCCCGGACGTAGTCGCGCGTCACATGCTCGTGGTACTTGGCCAGTTCGATCGCCGGAAAGGCCGGGTCTACCAGCACCTGTCGCTGCATCGCCAGCCAGATCGCGGCCGCCTCCGGCCAGCGTCGCAGCCGCTTGAGCAGCAGCGACAACGCCCGCTGGGCCGCTTCCCGTTCGGCGGGCGGCAGCGGCAGGTCGAGTGCCACGCGATAGACCGCAACGGCACGCTCGCTCCGGCCGCAGATCTCGTCGTGGCGGGCCAGCGCCACCAGATCGCGCGCATCGTCGACCCGCGCTGCCAGCGGGTCGGCTAGTCGCTGCCCGACCAGCGCCGCCAGCGCCGCCAGCGCCAGCAGATCGCGCTGATTGTGCTCGAACACGCCGCGCAGCCGGCGTGCATCGCCATCGCGCAAGTAGTCGAAATAGAGCTGCGGGATCAGCCAGCCGGGGGTGTCGTCGGCCCGTGGCCGGGCCAGGATGTGCTGCTCCAGCGCACTGAGGCGGCACGAGCCGACGCGGTCGCGCCACAGCCGGCGCGCCAGCGGCAGCAGATCCCAATGCGGCAGGTCCGGCAGCACCGCCCGCTGCCGCGTCATCGTGAACCGGGTCAGCAGCAGCGGCCAATCGAAACTGCGCCCGTTGTAGGTCAGGATGCCGCCGCCGTCTTGCAGCACCGTCGCCAGGTGCGCCAGCATCGCCCGCTCCTCAGTCAGCGAGCGCAAGAAATACTGTCGCACGACAAACGCATCACCCTCGACCATGCCCAGCCCGACCAGGAAGGTGTAGGTGCCGGTGCCACCGGCCAGCCCGGTCGTCTCGGTGTCCAACACGATCAGCCGCGACAGATCGAGATCGGTCAGGCGCGGGTCGCCGGTCATGGCGGCCAGGTCGGCCGGCGACCAGCCGGCCAGCGCCGCGATGGCGTCTAGTCCCGCCTCGGCCAGCGGCACCCTGCTCTCGACGACGAAGGCGGCACCCGCGGCGCCCGATACCTCGCGGCCGGGCAGGACGGCTTCGATGCCGGCCGCGCGCCGCACTGGCGCGGCGGCGGTCAGCGGCCGCCCGCCGTTGAGCGCGCGGAGCCGCTCGCGCAGGTCCATCGCTCCCCCTTCCCGGCGGCCCGCGTTGACCCGGCCGACCGCGGCTGGCATCATTAACCATAGCGCCGGGCCGGCCGGCTGCCAGTAGAACGAGGATAGAACAGTGGCGTCGCGCGAGCAAATCCGGCTGACATCGCTGGCCAGCTGCGCGGGTTGAGCAGCCAAGCTGGGCCCGGCGGCCCTGGCGCAGGTGCTGCGTCCCCTCGCACAATTCAGTCACCCTGATCTGCTGGTCGGCTTGCAGACCAGTGATGATGCGGCTGTCTACCGCCTCTCGCCCGAGCAGGCGATCGTGCTGACGGTCGATGTCATCACGCCCATCGTCGACGACGCCTGGACCTACGGCGCCATCGCCGCGGCCAACAGCCTGTCCGATGTTTACGCCATGGGCGGCCGACCGATCGTCTGCCTGGCCGTCGGCGGCTTTCCGGACGACCTGCCGACCGACCTGATCGGCGACGTCGTCGCCGGCGCCGCCGCCACTGTCGCCGAGGCCGGCGCCGTCATCGCCGGCGGCCACACGCTGGCTGATGCCGAGCCAAAGTACGGCCTGGCCGTCACCGGGCTGGTGCATCCCGACCGCGTCTGGACCAAGGGCGGCGCGTGGCCCGGCGACTGCCTCTACCTGACCAAACCGCTCGGCACCGGCGTGACGGCGACGGCACTCAAACGTGATGTTGCCGACCCGGCCGATGTTGCCGAAGCAGTCGCCAGCATGCGCCGACTGAACCAGGCCGCGGCTGCCGCCGCCGCGCAGGCCGGCGGCGTCCACGCCTGCACCGACATCACTGGCTTCGGCCTGCTGGGGCACGCTGCCGAGATGGCCGAGCGCAGCGCGGCCGCGCTGGTGATCCGGGCCGCCGCCGTCCCGCTGCTGGCCGGCGCGCGTGGCTACGCCCTGGCCGGTGCGCTCGCCGGCGGCCTCGGCCGCAACCGAGATCACTTCCTGAGCGATGGCCTGGTGCGCCTGGGCCAGCTCGACGCCGTCACCGAGGCGCTGCTGTGGGACCCGCAGACTTCCGGCGGCCTCCTGCTGGCGATCGACCCCAATTGTGCCGCTGCCTTCGAGGCCGCCTGCGCCGCGCGCGGTCAGGCGTGCTGGGCCATCGGCGAAGCGACCGTGGGCCACGGCCTCACGGTGGTGTGAGGTCGGTGGTGGGTTGGGCCGAGGCCCGCACCCCCGCCCTCATCCATGGCTTGCGTTCTTCTCAATTCATTCTGGCCACCGCGCCTTGACACCTCGGCGCCGGTCGCCTATCATCCGGGCGACAACTGAGGAAGCCTGTGCCCGCGTTGAGCGGAAGGAGTAGCCGGCAGGCGCTCGACAGCGACCCGAGGGACTGGTGGGAGCCTTGGGATCGAGACAGCGCCGGTGAACGCATCCGGGAGCGGCGACCGAAGAAAGCGCCTCGGCGCAAGTAGGTCCGGTGGGTGGCGCCCACGCCGACAACAGCCATGAGAGGTCGCGCCGCGAGCGCGACAAGCAGGGTGGTACCGCGGGAGCGTGCGCTCTCGTCCCTTGGCGCTGACCGGGGCGAGAGCGTTTTTCGTTGTCTGGCGCGCATGAGCCGCCCCAGAGAGCAGGGATGACCGTGAAGCTGTGGCAGAAAGCTGGCGCTGGCGTTGACGCACGCGCTGAGGCCTACACGGCCGGCGACATCGCGCTCGATCAGCGCCTGGTCACCGCCGACGTCCTCGGGTCGATCGCCCACGCGCGCATGCTGCAGGCGATCGGCATCCTGACCGCCGCTGAGTTCGCCGCGCTGCGGGCGGAACTCGTCGCCATTCTCCAACTCGACGCCGCCGGCCAGTTCGTCCTGACTGTCCAGGACGAGGATATCCACACCCGTGTCGAGAACCACCTCGTGGCGGCGCTGGGCGATACTGGCAAGAAGATCCACACCGCCCGCTCGCGCAACGACCAGATCGCGCTCGACATGCGACTCTACCTGAAGGAGGCGCTGCTGTCGATCGAGGCCGGCCTGCTGGACACGGCGGGCGCCTTCCTCGATCTGGCAGTACGCGACGAGTGGACGCCGATGCCTGGCTACACCCACATGCAGCGAGCGATGCTGTCGTCAGTCGGGCTGTGGGCCGGGAGCTTCGTCGAGGCGCTGCTCGATGATCTGGCGCTGCTGCGAGCGGTCGGCGGCATCATCGATCAGTCGCCGCTCGGCTCAGCCGCGTCGTACGGTGTGCCGCTGCCGATCGACCGTGACCTGACGGCGCGACTGCTCGGCTTTGACCGCGTCCATGTCAACGTGCTGGCGGCGCAGCACGGCCGCGGCAAATACGAGGGCATGGTTGCCCAGGCGCTGGCGCAGATCATGCTCGATTTGAGCCGGTTCGCCCAGGACACAGTGTTGTTCACGACCAGCGAGTTCTCTTTCTTCCGGCTCGACGAGGCGCTCTGCACCGGCAGCAGCATCATGCCGCAGAAGCGCAACGCCGACATCCTGGAGCTGGCGCGCGGCCAGGCCCAGGTCGTGCTCGGGCTGGCGCAGCAGATCATGGCTACCGTCACCGGGCTGCCCTCCGGCTACAACGCCGACGTGTCGCTCACCAAGGGGCCGGTCATGTCGGCGCTGGACATCACGACCGCGACGCTCGCCATCTGCGCGCTGGCCGCGCGCGGCCTGGCGCCCAACGAGCCGGCGCTGCGGGCAGCGCTGTCGCCCGAGGTGTACGCCACCGACGCCGCCTACGCGCTGGTCGAGCAGGGTGTGCCGTTCCGGGATGCCTATCGCCAGGTGGCGACCACCCTGGCAGCCTTGACGGCGGTCGACCCGGGGCCGGCGCTGGCCGCGCGAACGCACGCCGGCGCCAGTGGCAATCTCGGCCTGGCGGCGCTCGGCGCGCGCCTCGAGCGGGAGCGCGCCGACCTGGCGGTGCGCACCGATCGCTATCAGACGACCTTGCAGCGGCTGGTCGACGGCGCGCTCGACTGAGCGGGGTACAATCTAGCGTTCCGGTCCGGCGCGCGAGCCGGCCGGACCACGAGAAGGAGCGATGTTCCCATGATGGCGACCTGTCCCGAGTGCGCGGCCGAATTCGAGCTTGACGGCGTGGAGAAGGGCGAGATCGTGCAGTGTCCCGAGTGTGGTGTCGAACTGGAAGTTGTCAACGAGGATCCCCTTGAGTTGGCGCTGGCGCCCGAGGAAGAAGAGGACTGGGGCGAGTAGGCGATGACGATAGGCCTGCTCAGCTCCCGGCTGCGCGTCGAGGAGAAGCAATTGCTGGCCGCCTGCGCCGCGCGCGGCGTTGCCGTCGACGTAGTCGACGAGGCCCGCTTGCGCTTCGATCTCGACGCCCACCAACCTGCCGGCTACGAGGTCGTGCTCGACCGCTCGGCGCACCACTGGCGCTCGGCCTACGCGCTGCGGCTGCTCGAGCACCAGGGGCTACGCTGCGTCAACAGCTACGCCGTCGCCGAGTCGTGCAGCAACAAGCTGCTGATGACGGCGGCGCTGGCCTCGGCCGGCGTGCCGCATCCGCGCACCACGATCGCCTTCGAGGTAGCCGAGGCACTGGCGGCGGCCGAGGCGATCGGCTACCCGGTGCTGTTCAAGCCGGCGGTCGGCGCCTGGGAGCATCTGCTGGGCAAGGCCAATGATCGCCAGGCGGCCGAGGCGATTCTCGAGCACAAGCAAGTACTCGGCACCTACCATCACACGATCTTCTATGTCCAGGAATACATCGCGAAGCCGGCGCGCGACATCCGGTTGCTGGTCGGCGGTGAGCGGGTCATCGCCGCCGTCTACCGCCAGACGAGCCACTGGTCGGCGGAGATGGCCCGGGACCTGACGATCGCGCCGTGCGCGCCAGCACCCGACCTGACCGATCTGGCGCTGCGCGCCGCCCACAGCATTGGTGGCGGCGTCCTGGCCGTCGATCTGGTCGAGGATCCGGCGCGCGGGCCGCTGGTCGTCGAGGTCGGCCCGATCCAGGAGTTCCGCCAGATCGCAGCCGTGACCGGCGCCGATGTTGCCGGCGCCATCGTCGACTACGCGCTGACGGCGGCCAGGCAACCGGCCGGAACGGGGCCACGATGACGATCCGGATGGGTGTGCTGCTGTCGCAGGTGCGCACCGAGGAGAAGCTGATTCTCCAGGCGGCCCGGGACCGGGACGTCACGGTCGAGAAGATCTACGACCGCGAGGTCTACTTCGACCTTGGCCGGCCGACTTTCCCCGACGTCGACATCGTCCTCGACCGCAGCCTGGTCCACTCGCGCGCCGAGTACACGCTGCGTCTGCTGCAAAGCTGGGGCATCCCGACCGTCAACCGCTATGAGACGACCGTCACGTGCGACAATAAGTTCCTGACCAGCCTGGCCTTCATCGAGGCCGGCATCCCCACACCGCGCACCTTGATCGCCTACACGCCCGAGTCGGCCATCGCTGCCTGCGAGCATCTCGGCTACCCGGTCGTGCTCAAGCCGAACACCGGCTCGTGGGGCCGGCTGCTAGCCAAGGTCAACGACCGCGAGGCAGCCGAGGCGGTGCTGAGTCACAAGGGGCGCCTCGGCTCATTCCATCACTCGATCTTCTACATTCAGGAGTTCCTCGACAAGCCGGGCCGCGATATCCGCTGCTTCGTCGTCGGCGAGCGCGCCATCGCTGCCTCGTATCGGTCGTCAGCGCACTGGATCACCAACACCGCCCGCGGTGGCTCGTCGACGCACTGCCCGATCACGCCGGAGATCGAAGACCTGGCGCTGCGGGCCACGCGCGCCGTCGGCGGCGAGATCATGGGCGTCGACATCGCCGAGACGAGCGCCGGCCTGACGGTCATCGAGATCAATGTCGGCGCCGAGTTCCACGGTCTGATGGGCACGACCGACATCAGCATCGCCGGTGAGATCGTCGACTATGTCCTGTCGCGCGCCCGCGCCCACGTCTGAACCAGTGGCGACGGGGTCGCCGCGCCGGAGGGAGAACCGCATGACCAGTGTCAGCATCGTTGGCGGCTCGGGCTACGCCGGTGGCGAGGCGCTGCGGCTGCTCCTGCAGCACCCGCACGTGTCGGTCAAGCAGGTGACGTCGGAGAGCAACGCCGGCAAGTTCATTCACACCATTCACCCGAACCTGCGGAAGCGCACGGACCTCAAGTTCACCTCCAAGACGCAGCTCGAGCGGTGCGACGTGCTGTTCGTGGCGCTGCCGCATGGTGTGGCGATGACCGAGATGGGCGGCCTGATGGAGAAGGCCGAGATCGTGATCGATCTCAGCGCCGACTTCCGGTTGCGCCACGCTGGCGACTACGTCACCTTCTACGATCACGAGCACACGCGGCCGGAGTTGCTCGGCGAGTTCGTCTACGGCATCCCCGAGTTGCATCGCGCCGAGATGCGCACCGCCAACCACATCTCCTCGGCCGGCTGCCTGGCGACGGCGGCGATCCTCGGCCTCTACCCGCTCTATCAGGCCGGCATCGTCGATCTGACCCAGCCGGTCGTGATCGAGGGCAAGACCGGCTCCTCCGGCGCCGGTGGCGGCGTTAGCCTGGCGACGCACCATCCCGAGCGCAGCGGCGCGATGCGCTCCTTCAAGCCGACCGGCCACCGCCACACCGCCGAGATCATCCAGGAGCTGACCGTCGGCGATGCCGCGCCAAGGGTCTGGTTCTCGGCTACCTCGATCGAGGCGGTGCGCGGCATCCTGTCGACGGCGCACGTTTTCCTGAAGGACGCGCTGGATGAGCGCGATTTGTGGAAGATCTTCCGCGCCGCCTACAAGGATGAGCCATTCATGCGCATCGTCAAGGAGAAGCAGGGCATCTACCGCGTGCCGGAGCCGAAGATCCTGACCGGCAGCAACTACTGCGACGTGGGCTTCGAGCGCGACCCGCTCTCCAACCGGCTGGTTGTCATCGCCGCGCTCGACAACCTGATGAAGGGCGCCTCCGGCCAGGCCGTCCAGGCGATGAACATCCGCTGCGGTTTCGACGAAACCTGCGCCCTCGACTTCCCCGGCCTGCACCCGATCTGATGCTTGTCCACTCGGCCCACCCAGTTCACTCTATCCACCTCTTCCCAACTGCGAGGCGCGCATGCTCGTCATCAAAGTCGGCGGCAGCAAGGGCATCGACTTGGACCTGTTCGCACGGGATGTGGCGACGCTGCACCAGTCGCACCGGCTGGTCGTCGTCCACGGCGCCAACTACGAGCTGGACCAGCTCATGCGCCGCCTCGGCGTCGAGCCGCGGCTGGTCACGTCGTCGACCGGCCAGGTCAGCCGCTTCACCGACGCCGAGACGATGGACCTGTTCATGGCTGTCTACGCCGGCAAGGCCAACAAGCGGCTGGTCGAGAAGCTCCAGATGCAGGGCGTCAACGCCGTCGGGCTGACCGGCCTCGACGGCCGCCTCGCCGCCGGCCGGCGCAAGGACACCATCCGGATCGTGGAGAATGGCAAGCCGCGGATCTTGCGCGGTGACTACGCCGGCTCGATCGAGACGATCAACACCGGCTTGCTGACCCTGCTGCTGGATGCCGGCTACCTGCCGGTGCTGACGCCGCCGGCCGTGGCCGAGACCGGCGAGGCGATCAACGTCGACGGCGACAAGCTGGCGATGGAGATCGCGCTGGCGCTGCGGGCCGAGGCGCTGCTCTACTTCAGCAACACGCCCGGCCTGCTGCGCGACGTGGCCGACGAGGCGAGCCTGGTCGAGCGCATCCGCTTGCGCGACCTGGATGCCGGCCTGGAGATGGCCCAGGGGCGGATGAAGAAGAAGGTGCTGTCGGCGGCCGAGGCGGTGCGCGGCGGCATCGGCCGGGTCGTCTTCGCCGACGCGCGCATCGCGCAGCCGATCACGCGGGCACTGGCCGGCGCCGGCACCGTCATTGAGCCGTAGGCAGGGCCGGCGCAGCCAGCTAGGAGGAGATAGGCGTGAGCACCATCGCCGAGCGTAATGCGGCGCTGATTGCCGGCATCGAGCAGTTGCGGCCTGAGTTCATCATCCACATCCCGTCCAGCACGCTCAAGACAATCATCGCCCACTGCGAGGCGATGCCGGCGGTGCGCTGCTTTCCCGCCACCCGCGAGGAGGAGGCGGTCGGCATCGCCAGCGGGCTGGCGCTGGCCGGCCGGCGCTGCCTGCTCATCATCCAGGACAACGGCATCGGCAACGCGCTGACGGCGCTGACCACCTTCCCAGAGCCGTACCACCTGCCGGTGATGACCATCGTCTCGCGCCGCGGCGGCCTGGGCGAGTACAACTCGATGATCCACCGCTTCTGCGAGCGAGTCGAGCCGGTCCTGCAGGCGGCCGACCTGCGCTACTTCGCGCTCGATGAGCGCGTGCCCGCCGAGCGGTGGACCGACTGGCTGGTCAAGACCGACGAGTTCGCCCGCATCACCCGGCGCCCGGTCTTCTTGCTCGTCAACCTGATGGCCGAGTGAGGCATCGACAGTCAGACTGTGAGGGTGCCATATGGCGACAATGACCCGGCTGGAAGCGCTCAAACTGATCGCGGCTGAGTATGCCGACTGCCCGTTGGTGGTGACGCTCGGCGCGACCGCCCGCGAGCTGGCCGGCGCGGCGCGGGCCGACAATCACCTGTACGTCCTCGACTCGATGGGCCTGCCGCCGGCTATCGGCGCGGGGCTGGCGCTCGGCCTGGCCGATCGGCCGATCGACAAAGTCGTCGTCATCGAGGGCGACGGCAGCCTGCTGATGGGGCTGTCGACGCTGGCGACGATCGGCCTGACGCAGCCGGCCAAGCTGCTGCTGATCGTGCTCGACAACGGCGTCTACGCGGCAACCGGCAACCAGGCCACGGCGGCCGGCGCAATCGACTTCCCGGCCATGGCCGCCAGTTGCGGGCTGCGGGGTCTGCGCGCCGAGACACCGGCCACCCTAACCGCCACGCTGCGCGAGGCGAGGGCGCTGGCGGCGCCGACTCTGCTCTACGTGCCGATCGATCAGACCAACACGCCGATGCCCTACCTGCTGGAGGACCCGGTGCTGCTGGGCGCCGCATTCCGCACCTGGCTGGACGACGCGACGCGACCCGGCGCGACCTGAGCGCGGGCCTACTTGCCCTTCTCGCGCTCTTTCTTCTTCAGTTCCTTGTAGTACTTGGTCGGCTTGGGCGTCGGCCGGCTCTCGAGTGCGGCGCGCTCGGCCTGGATGCGGGCGCCGGCCTCGGCCAGGTCCTGCTCGACGCGGGTCAGGTCGTCATAGACAGCCGTGCTGCGGTGGGCAGCCTGCGTCCGCATCAGCATCTGCACCAGTTGGCCCAGCGAGCGCGCCTGCGCCCCCGGCGCCGAGCGGGCGCGCTCGACGAATTCATCGACGACATCGAGCGTTTCCGTCCGGGCCTGGTTGGCGACCAGCCGCTCCCGGACGCGCTCCAGACCCTCGACCACGTCCACCGGCTCCCCCTTCTCCACCACGGCGATGCCACCAACCAGCATTATAGCAGCCTGGTCGCCACGGCCCGATCCCGGCCGGCCCGGCGGCCCAGTATGCTATACTCCCCGGTCAACAGCGGCAGCGGCGCCGGTAGTGAGCGAGGACAAGCATGTCAGGCCACTCAAAATGGTCGACGATCAAGCGGCAGAAGGGCGCCAACGATGCTCGGCGCGGCCAGCTTTTCACCAAGCTCGCGCGCGAGATCACCGTCGCCGCCAAATCGGGCGTGCCGAATCCCGAGGCCAACAACCGGCTCCGGCTGGCGATCCAGAAGGCACGCCTGGTCAACATGCCGAACGACAACATCGACCGCGCCATCAAGCGGGCCACCGGCGACGGCGGCGGGGCCGCCTACGAGGAAATCTACTACGAGGCCTACGGACCGCAGGGCACCGCGCTGATGATCCACGCCCTCACCGACAACCGCAATCGAACCGTGGGCGAGGTGCGCGCCGTCCTGACGCGCGCCAACGGCCGGCTCGGCGAAACTGGCTCGGTCGCCTACCTGTTCGATCAGCTTGGCGTTGCGCGTGTCACGCTCGGCGCGGCTGACGCCGACGAGGTATCGCTGGCGGCGATCGAGGCCGGCGCCAGCGACATCGACATTGACGACGACGAGGGTGTCCTCGAAATTCGCTGCGCCGTCGGCGACCTGCACGCCGCGCAGGACGCGATGGAGGCGCTCGGCCTGGCGGTCGAGTCGGCCGAGGTCAGCATGGTGCCGAAGACGACCGTGAACCTGGATGAGGCCCACGCCGTTCAGGTAGTGAGGCTGGTCGAGCGGCTGGAGGATCTGGAGGACATTCAACAGGTCTACACCAACCTGGAGTTGTCCGCCGATGTCATGGACAAGGTCGCGGCGGGCGTGTAGGGCGGCGGTCGCCACGATCGCGGGCCGCCACGCCGCGTCGGACCGGCGGTCGGTAGCGACGTGGAGAGACGCGATGCGGGTGCTCGGAATCGATCCCGGCACGGCCACGCTGGGGTACGGTGTCATCGACGGCGCCGAGCCGCTCCGAGCCGTCGCGTTCGGCGCGATCCGCACCAGCGCCAGCGAGGCCATGCCCCGGCGCCTGCTGCGGCTGCATCACGCGCTGCTGGACCTGCTCCAGACCCACCAGCCGGAGGTAGTCGCCGTAGAGCAGTTGTTTCACGCGCGCAACACGACCACCAGCATCACCGTTGGCCAGGCCCGGGGCGTCGTCCTGCTGGCCGCCGCCGAGTCCGATCTGGAGGTGGTCGAGTACAGCCCGATGCAGGTCAAGCAGTCGGTCGTCGGCTACGGCGGCGCCGACAAGCACCAGGTCCAGGCGATGGTGCGCCTGCTGCTCGGCCTGGACAGTCTGCCGCAACCCGACGACGCCGCCGACGCGCTCGCCGTGGCCATCTGCCACCAGCACACGGCTCGCTTCACTCGGCGGCTGACGCCGACTGCGCGGCCCTGAGCCGGGCTACCCACGCCGATGGTCCGCTAGCGCAACACGACGGCGAGCGCGATCAAGATCACCACCATCAGTGCCCCAAGGATGACCAGCCGGCGCAGGTCGGCCCGGATGTAGGCCATCTCCTGGGCACGCGACAGCGTCGGCCCGGCGACCGCTAGACGGCTGCCGCGAGGTGGCAGCACCCCCCGGCGCGCCGGCGCCGGGACGGGGGCGACGTCGGCCTCCGGCTCCGCGTCAACCGGAGGCGCGATCGCCATGGACCGGCGTTCGAGCGCCTTCAACTCGGCGCGCGTCAACTCGCGTGGCGCGCCCCGTGTTCGCCGCTTGGCCATTGCCCCCTCCCCTGGATGCCCGCGAGAAGCGTGGCCAACCGGCTAGTGCGTCGAGCCGGAATGACGCCCGTCCATCGTGTACTCGACGTCGATCGGCTGACCGCTGGCCGGCGCCGGCGCGCCACCGCTCCGCCACCACTCGTCGGTCGGGGCCGATCCCGTTGTCTGCGCCGGGCGGCCGGTCATGGCCGCTCGATGCTCGTCGACAACCTGCCGCGGCGCCAGCCGGACGAACAGCGCCAACGCTGCCAGCACGACGCCGATATCGTCCAGTTGCCCGACGCCCAACAGGACATCCGGGATCAGATCCACCGGTGACACAGCGTAGATTGCCACCATCGCCGGAATGACGAGCTTGAGCGCCGTTGGCACGCGCTGATCCGTCATCAGTCGGAACGACAACCGCACCTGCTCGGCGATGCGCCCCAGCAGGCCCGGATCCGTATAGCGCGTTGGGTCGATGCGGCGTCCTGCCATGCAATCCTCCTCGTTGCCAGATGCAAGTATACGGTCGCGCCCAGCCTACTGCTAGCCGGCCGGGCAGCGCCAGATAGACCTACGTAAACCGGCCGCCGGACGTTCTGTACGAGCGCGGCCAGGCACTGGCCGGCACGCCCGAGCGCCGCAACAGGCCGGGCCAGTCGGCCGCCGCGACATGGAATGTGCTGGTCGGATCGTCAGCGGTGACCAGGTCGAACACCACCCCTGGCGGCAGCGGCGCTGGCGCCGGTAGGCTCGACGGTCGCGCTTCAGCAAAGGCGATCCGACCCGGCAGATAGCCGTCGTTGCCGATCAGGACCGGCCGATCCGGGTGGCGTGCCTGCCAAACAGCAGCGAGGACACCGTGGATGAGGCATGGACTGGTCACACGCACGACGACCAGTGGCTCGGTGAGCAGCGCCGGAACGTCGCGCGCCGCCGCGATCGCATCCTCGACCTCGGCCTGCGCCGCCAGCAGCCGCGTCCGCTCCGGCCGCTCCGTCTGCAGCGCATCGCGTGGGTCGCGGGCGCCCGCCAACAGGCTGACGGTGGCCTCTCCCGTCGGCTCGGCCGCGCGGCCGGCCGCGCGCAGCAGCACCAGCAAGTCGTGGAGCCAGCCGGCGCCGTGGGCATTGCGCGCGGCGACGGCCAGCGCCTGATCGGTGCGCTCGCCGAGCGCACTGAGCGCGCCTAGCGCCGCCACCCAGTCGCGGCGACGGACATCAGCCAGGCCCTGCACCAGCCAGTAGGCGAGAGTGCTGGTGCTTGGCGGTGGCGTCCAACCAGCGCCGGAGATGGCGGTGACGCCCGGTGGCGCCGGCGACAGCGGGCGATGATCGAGCGCCAGCAGCGGTGGCGCGTCGATCGGCCAGGCTGAGGGGCTGCCGACACCCGCCGCGATCACACCCGCCGGCCAGGCCTCGCCGACGCGCTGCAGCGTCGCGGCTTCCCAGGCTGGTGCGCCCTTGACCGGGATGACCAGCGTTACCGACCAACCGGCCAGCCGCAATGCCCGGCGCAGCAGCGTCGCCGCCGCCAACCCATCCAGCTGCGGCCCGGCCAGCACAACTACCGGCGCCCGCGCCGGCAGGGCGCGCAGCCAGCGCCGCACCACCGTCGTGGCCGCGCGCCAGGGTCGCGTCAGTGGCGGCGGCGTCGCGTCAGCTGTCATGCCGGCGCACCCGTGGGCGCTCCAGCGCCCAGTGCCACGGAGAGTGCCCTGTCAGGCCGCGCACGTCTCAGCGCCGCTTCTTGCCGCTGCCCTGCTGGCGGGCGGCCTTTTCTTTCTTCTTCGCGGCGTGCTGCATCTGGCTGAGGTTGGGCGGTGGCGGCGCCGTCGGCAGATCGCTGCGCGGGCGCGGTCCCGACGTGGACGCGCGCGGCAGCGCCGGCATGCCGCCGCCGCCCAGGAGCGCATCCAGGTTGCCCAGGTTGACGAGCGCGCCCAGGCCGGGCAGGCCGCCGCGCCCGCGCTTGCCGCCTTTGCCCATCAGGCCCATCTGCTGCATCATCTTTTTCATCTCGCGGAACTGCTTCAGCAGGTCCTGCACGTCCGAGTCCAGCATGCCCGAGCCGCGGGCGATGCGGGTGATGCGTCGGCCCTTGATGATGTCCGGCTGGCGGCGCTCGGCCACCGTCATCGACTGGATCATCGCCTCAATGCGGAGCAGATCCTTCTCGTCGACCTGCGCCTGTGCCTCGCGCATGGCGCTGCCGAGGCCGGGAATCATCTCCAGCAAGCCCTGCAGCGGCCCCATGTTGCGCAGGCGCTGCAACTGATCCAGGAAGTCCTCGAGGGTGAACTCGGCCTCCAGCAGTTTGCGCTGCATCTCCGCCGCTTCAGCCTCACTGATGCTCGACTGCGCCCGCTCGATCAGGCTCAGCACATCGCCCATGCCGAGGATGCGCGTCGCCACGCGGTCCGGATGGAAGACCTCCAGCGCATCGACCTGCTCGCCGGTCGTGATGAACTTGATCGGCACCTCGGTGACGGCCCGGATCGATAGCGCCGCGCCGCCGCGCGCATCGCCGTCCATCTTCGTCAGCGCCAGGCCGGTCAGGCCAACGCGGCGGTTGAACTCCTCGGCGACGGCCACCGCCTCCTGACCGGTCATGGCGTCGGCGACGAGCAGCGTCTCCGGCGGCTGGAAGCGCTGCCGCAACTGCTCTAGCTCCTGCATCATCTCTTCGTTGATTTGCAGGCGGCCGGCGGTGTCGATAATGACCGGGTCGAGGCGCTCGACGGTGGCCCGCCCAACGGCGCGCTGCACGATGTCGACCGGCTTGACGCCCGTGCCCTCGGCATGCACCGGCACACCGATCTGGCCGCCAAGCGTCTGCAACTGGGTGATGGCTGCCGGCCGATAGACGTCGGCGGCGACGAGCAGCGGCTTGCGACCCTCTTTCTTCTTCAGGTACAGCGCCAGCTTGGCGGCGGTGGTCGTCTTGCCGGCGCCGTTCAGACCGACCAGCATGATCAGTGTCGGCGGCCGGTCGGCCCGGTTGAGCGGCGCCGCGCCCTCGCCGAGGACGTTGACCAGCTCCTCGTGGACGATCTTGATCACCATCTGCGCCGGGGTCAGGCTGGTCATCACCTCTTGCCCGACGGCGCGCTCGCGGATGCTGGCCACCAGGTCGCGGACGACCTTGAGGTTGACGTCGGCCTCCAGCAGGGCCGTGCGGACCTCTTTCATGGCCGTGTCGACGTCGCGCTCCGTCAGTCGTCCCTTGCCACCCAGCGTCTGAAAGATCGTCTGCAGGCGGTCGGTCAATCGTTCGAACATCATGCTCTCCAGGGCGGTGCGCGAACTGCTCAGCGCGCCGGCTCACCCGCGCCGGCCAGGTCTGACGATGAGGCCGCGCCGAACGCGTGGCCGCCATGGTATCCCGGCCGCACGCGATCGCTACACGGCGGCCGGCTGGCCGAACAGGCCGTTGACGAAGGTCTCAGCGTCGAACTCGGCGAAGTCGTCCACCGTCTCCCCGGTGCCGATGTAGCTGATCGGCATAGCCATCTCCTTCGCCACGGCAAAGGCGATGCCACCGCGGGCGGTGCCGTCCAGCTTCACCAGCGCCAGGTCGGTGATCTCGACCGACTCGGCGAATTTCTGGGCCTGGACCAGGCCATTCTGCCCGGTGGTGGCGTCGATGACCAGCACGACTTCCTGCGGCGCCTCGGGGATGTGCTTCTGCAGGATGCGCCGCAGCTTCCTCAACTCTTCCATCAGGTTGAACTTGGTGTGCAGGCGGCCGGCGGTATCGACGATCAGCACGTCGTAGCCGCGACTGAGCGCCGCCCGCGCGGCGTCGAACACGACCGCGCCGGGGTCCGAGTTGGGCGCGTGGGCGATGATGTCGGTGCCCAACCGGTCCGCCCAGATCTTCAACTGATCGATCGCGGCAGCGCGAAAGGTGTCGCCCGCCGCCAGCAGCACGCGCCGGCCCTGGTCCTGATGGTACTTGACCAGTTTGGCGATCGTTGTCGTCTTTCCGGTGCCGTTGACGCCGACGACGAGTACGACGTAAGGTACGCCACGTTGCAGAATGCGCACCTTGCGGTTCACCAGCGCCCCCTGCAGCAGACTCATCATGCCCTGCCGCAGCGCATCGCGGGCATCGGCCGGCCGGGTGATGCCGGTCCGATCGACGTAGGCGCGCAACTGCGCCAGGATCTGGCCGGTCGTCTCGACGCCGATATCGGCGCCGATCAGGATGGCCTCCAGGTCGTCGTAGAAGGCCGCATCCAACTCGGTGCGCTCGAACAGGGTCGCGAGTTGCGTGAACAGGCGCTGGCGGGTCTTCTGCAGACCCGCAGTCGTCTTTTCGACATCCTGTTGCCGCCGCCGGCGAAACCAGTCCAGGATCACGCGCTATGCTCCGCTGCCATGCCTCAGTTCGACCGGCCACCCGGGCGGTTGGCCCAGTATACCACGCGCCGCCGGGCCGACCGGGCAACCTGCGGCGCTGGCGCGTGGGACGATTGTCCCGAATAGGGCGCCGCGGCGGCTGGGCGCGGCGGGAGCCGATATACTCAAACCAATCGTGGTGCTGCCCTCTGCCACGCTTCGCTCCGTGGGCCGCCTGGCCGGCGCGCGATGCGGGAAGCGAGGAACGCGTGGCCTGGAAGCCCGCCCGCCGCCGGTCGATCGGCTCACGCATCTTCATCGGCTACGGCGTCATTATGGCGCTGGCGATGGGCTTCATGCTGGTCATCGTCGCGCTGCTTGTCTCGGCCAACACACGCCAGGTCGATGCGCTCGAGCGTCTCCAGCGTCTGGAGACCAACAAGCTACGCCTGCAACTGGCGGTCCAGGGTGAATCGGACGCCGTCAACGCCTATCTGTTGCGGGGCGACGAGGTGTATCTTGCGAACTACCGCGAGGCGGTGCCGCTTCACCAGGCGGCGCTCGATGAACTGCAGTCGCTGGCGGTGACGTCCGACGATGATGCCGCGTTGCAACTGGTTCGGGAGAGGTACCTGGCGTTCTTGATCGAGGCCAACCGACAGATCGACACCTACCGTGAGGAGTCGAAGGAAGCCAGCATCGCAGCCTGGCAGACGGTGGGCAGCCAGCGCAAGCTGGACCTTCTGAGAGCCATCGACGCCTTTGTCCAGACACACCGGCGCTCGATCGACACCATCGTTGCCGGGGCGGACGAGGGGCGCCAGAACTCGACCTTGCTGATGTCGGCCTTGCTGGTTATCGCTGGCGCCTCGGTTGTCCTGTCTGGCCGTCGTCTCACCCGCAGCATCACCATGCCGGTCGGCCATCTGGTCGATGTTGCCAGCTCATTCAGCCAGGGTCACCTATCCCGCCGCGCAGTGATCGCGAGCAAGGACGAATTGGCGACGCTGGCGCAGGTCATGAACGCGATGGCCACCAATCTGGCCCAATCGCGCACCACCGTGCAAGCGTCGTTGCGGGAGACGGAGGAGCGGAACCGGCAACTGGCCACGCTCAACAGCCTGGCCGGCGCGCTGTCGCAGTCGCTCGATCTGCGCGTCATCCTGGAGCGGGCGCTGGACCACGTGCTGGCGCTGTCGGCGACCGAGCGCGGCTGGGTCTGGCTGGTGCAGGATGACGATCTGGCGGCCGCGCCGCTGGTGACACGCCACATGTCGCCGGATGCACTGGCGGCGCTGGCCGACCCGGCTGCCCGCGACTACGTGCGAGCGGTGGCCCGCCAGGGCGAGGTGATCGTGAAGCCGCAGCCGTCGCCGCTGGCGCATGGCATGCCGGACGGTGGGCCAACGGGCCGCAGCATTCTCGTGCCGTTGGCAACGCGGGACCGGGCGCTCGGCGTGATGGCGCTGTCCGGGTCGACCCCGTTGCAGGACGACGCGGCGAACATGGCGATCTTCCAGGCGCTAGGGCGCCAGATCGCCGTTGGCATCGAGAATGCCCGCCTGTTCTCGGCCGAGCAACGCCTGACGCGTGAAGCCCTCGGCCTGGCCGACACGGCCCGGCTGGTGAGCGGTACGCTGGAGCTAGACGACATCCTGCCGATCATCGCCCGATCGGCGGTGGCGTTGCTGGCGGTGGACCGGAGCATCGTCTTCCTGTTTGAGCAGAGCCGCCCGGCCGGGCGCGCCGCCTACATTGCCGGGCGCGCCGGCCGCGCGGAGTTGCTCCTGGCCGAGGACGCAGCGCTGATTGAGGCCATCTTGCGGCGTCATGCCGGCGACGACGCGGCGATCATCGTCAATGATGTCGCGCTCGAACCACGCAGCGATGTGCGCGATGTCCTGGTGCGGCTCGGCACGCGCTCGGCGCTGGCGGTGGCCCTGCAGGCGCGCGGGCGCACGCTGGGCGCGCTGTATGTCGGCAGCGTCGAGCGTCGGCGCGAGTTCTCCGCTCACGACCAGCGGGTCGCGCTGGCGCTGGCCGATCAAGCCGCCGTCAGCATCGAGGCCGCCTCGCTCTATGCGGGCGTCCAGGAGCGCGCCGGCCAACTAGCCGGTCTGTACGAGATCGGGAAGGTCATCGCCGCCACGCTGGACCAGGAGGAACTGTGCGAGGTTCTCTACCGTGAGACAAAGCGCCTGATGGACGCCGACTCGTTCGAGGTCGCCCTGGCCAGTCCGACCGAGGATATCCAGCGCATCGTCTTCCGCGTCGATGGCGACCAGCGCATCGGCGCGGAGACGGTGCCGGCCGCCGCCGGCCTCAGCGGCCATGTCATGCGCCAGCGCCAGCCGCTGCTGGCGACGCGCGCCGAGATCGAGGCGCTCGGCATTCAGTCGCTGCGCAGCTCCGACCCCGAGGGCCAGGCGCAATCAGTGCTGTGCGCGCCGTTGACGCGGGAAGGGAAGGTGCTGGGCGCCATCTCCACGCGCAGCTATCGACCGCAAGCCTATAATCTTGGCCACCTGGAGTTGTTCGAGGCTATCGCGAACCAGGCCGCCATTGCCGTCGAAAACAGCGAGTTGCAGCGGCGGGCGCTGGACCTGGCCGTGGTGGAAGAGCGCAACCGGCTGGCGCGCGAGTTGCATGACTCAGTGACCCAGATGCTGTTCAGCATTACCCTAACGTTACAGGCCGGTCGGGTGCTGCTGCAGCGCAATGCCGCGCAGGCCGAGCAGCAGATGGAGAAGGCGCAGCAGACTGCCCAGGAAGCGCTGGCCGAGATGCGCGCGTTGATCTACCAGTTGCGGCCGGCCAGCTTGCGCGAACGGGGCCTGATCGCCGCACTCACCAGCTACATCGACGTCTTCCAGCAGCGCACGGGCCTGGATGTAACGTGGCGACATGAGGGCGATGTCACGTTCAGTGAAGCCCAGGAGCAAGCCATCTTCCGCATCGTTCAGGAAGCGCTCAACAACGTGGTCAAGCATGCCGAGGCACGCCATGTGGACATCCATCTGCTGTGCGAGGCCGCCACGATGACGCTGGTCGTCATCGACGACGGACGCGGGATGCCGGCTGGCCCGCCGACCAGTGCGACGCCCACCTGGGGTATTCTGGGTATGCGTGAGCGCGCCGAGGTACTCGGGGGCACCTTCTCGGTCGCGCCGGCGCCGGCCGGCGGTGTTGAGGTGCGAGTCGTGCTACCGGTCGCGGCCGATCAACTCGCCAGCGTGGCGGGCCGCAAGGAGACATCGCCATGGAGGCAGTAACCGTCCTGCTCGTTGACGATCACGCCGTGGTGCGGCAGGGGCTGCGCGCCTTCCTCGACGTCGCCGACGGGGTGACGGTCGTCGGCGAGGCCAGCAACGGTCAGGACGGCGTGGATCTAGCTCAGGCGCTCACCCCCGATGTCGTCCTGCTGGACCTGGTGATGCCACGCATGGATGGCATCGAGGCGACGCGGAAGATCTGCGCCGCCAGCCCCGGCACGCGCGTGATCGTGCTCACCTCCTATGGCGAGGACGAGAAGTTGTTTCCCGCCATCAAGGCCGGTGCGATCAGCTATCTCCTGAAGGATATCAGCCCCGAGGACCTCGTCGGTGCGATCCACGCCGCCAAGCGGGGCGAGGCGACGCTGCCGCCCGGCATTGCCACCAAGCTGATGCGCGAGTTTGCCGCGCGCGATTCCCAGGTCGTCCTGGAGGCACTCAGCGAGCGCGAGCTGGATGTGCTGCGCGAGATCGCGCGTGGGCGCAGCAACAAGGAGATTAGTGCGGCCCTCGGCATCAGCGAGAAGACCGTCAAGACCCACGTTAGCAACATCCTCGACAAGCTCCACCTGGCCGACCGGACGCAGGCGGCCATCTACGCCTTACGCGAGAAGATCGTTCCGTTTCAGTAGGCCATGCCTAGCCGGACGTGGGCCGTCACGAGCGCGCCGGGTGTCGTCGGGGAGGTGAGCGATGGCGACGATCACAGCAGCGACGAGTGGCGGGCGTGGCGATGAGCCGCGCGGCCTGACCGACCCGTCGCTGTATATCAACCAGGAACTCAGCTGGCTGAGCTTCAACGATCGGGTGCTGGAAGAGGCCGAAGATCCCAGCCACCCGCTGCTGGACCGGGTCAAGTTCCTGGCCATCGTCAGCACGAATACCGATGAGTTCTTCATGATCCGCGTCGCCGGCCTCAAGCAGGCGCGGGCGCTCGGCGCTGACCGGCGTGGCGACGACGGCCTATCGCCGGGTGAAGCGCTGGCCGAGGTGAACCGGCGAGTGCACCTGCTGTCGGAGCGGCAGCGCCGGTGCCTGACGACCGACCTGCTGCCGGCGCTGGCGCGGCAGGGCATTCACCTGTTGAACTACGATCAACTGGACCCGACCCAGCGGGCGAGCCTGGCCAGCTTCTACCAGCGGGAGATCTATCCGGTGCTCACTCCGCTGGCCGTCGACTCTGGCCACCGGTTTCCATTCATCTCCAACCTGAGCCTGAGCTTGCTGGTCGTCATCGCCGACGGCGCTGGCAAGCGCTTCGCCCGCGTCAAGGTGCCGAGTTCCCTGCCCCGCCTGGTGCCGGTCGAGCCAGGGCCGCGCCAGCCAGGCTCCACCGACAGCGGCCACCAGCCAGTCGCCTTCGTCTGGCTGGAGCAGGTCGTCGCCGCGAACGTGCAGTCGCTATTCGCCGGCAAGGAGATTGTCGCCACCTTTCCATTCCGGGTGACGCGCAATGCCGATATGGAGATCCAGGAGGACGAAGCCAGCGACCTCCTCGAGAGTGTGACCGCGAGCCTGCGCTTGCGCCCGTTTGGGTTTGTCTCGCGCCTCACCGTCGACCGCTCGATGCCGCACGAGTACTGCCTCTGGCTGGCCGAGCGCCTCGACGTCAACCCGGATGACCTGTACACCCTGGACGGCCCGCTCGGCCTGGGCGAACTGATGGGCTTGTTGAAGCTCGACCGGCCCGACCTGCGGGATCCACCGTTGGCGCCGCGGGTGCCGGTTATCCCGGCCAGTGGCGACGGTATCTTCGACATCCTGCGCCGCCAGGATATCCTGCTCCACCATCCGTACGACTCGTTCGCCCCGGTCATCGATCTGGTCAAGGCTGCCGCACGCGACCCCAACGTCCTGGCCATCAAGCAAACCCTCTACCGGGTCGGGCAGAACTCGCCCATCGTCGAGTCGCTGCAGGGCGCGCGCGATGATGACACCCAAGTGGCGGTGCTGGTCGAGTTGAAGGCACGCTTCGATGAAGAGAACAACATCGGTTGGGCCAAGGCGCTGGAGGCGCACGGTGTCCACGTCGCCTACGGCCTGCCGGGCCTGAAGACCCACTGCAAGGTCGCGCTGGTTGTGCGGCGCGACCGTGACGGCGTTCGGCGCTACTGCCACCTCGGCACCGGCAACTACAACGATCAGACGGCGCGCGTTTACACCGACCTTGGCATCCTGACCAGCCGGCCGGAGGTCGGCGCCGAAGCGTCCGAGGTCTTCAACTACCTGACCGGCTACTCCGATAAGCGCGACTACCAGACGCTGCTGGTGTCGCCGATCAACCTGCGCCAGCGCCTGACCGAGTTGATCGAGCGCGAGATCGCGCACGCCCAGAGCGGCGTGCCGGCTCGACTGATCTTTAAGATGAACCAGCTCATCGACGGCGAGATGATTCGCGCGCTCTACCGCGCCGCACAGGCCGGCGTTGTCGTCGACCTGCTGGTGCGCGGCATCTGCTGCCTGCGGCCCGGCATTCCCGGCATCTCCGAGCGCACGCGCGTCATCAGCATCGTCGGCCGCTTCCTCGAGCACAGCCGCATCTACTACTTCCGCAACGGTGGCGACGACGAGGTCTATCTCGGCAGCGCCGACCTGATGCCGCGCAACCTCGACCGTCGCGTCGAGGTCGTCTTTCCCGTCGCAGACCCGACCCTTCGCGCCGGCGTGCGAGACGGCCTGCTGGAGGTGCAACTGCGCGACACGACGAAGGCACGCGCCCTGTGCGCCGACGGCAGCTACGTCCGGCTACGTCCGGCTCCGGGCGAGGAGCCCGTCGATAGCCAGCGCTGGTTCATGACGCATCCGACCGGCACACCGCTGCCGGCAACCGACCGGGCCGACAACACCGACCATGCCGTCGCGGCCGGCAGCTAGCGGACCGACCAGCGGGAAGAGGAGCGAGGAGCAACGCATGGCCGTCATCTCGATCAGTGAGTTCAAAGGCCAGCGCAGTTGGGTGCTGCGCAATGACGCCGTGGAAGTGGTCCTGCTGCCGAACCTGGGAGCGAAGATGGCCTCCCTCGTGCATCGCCGCACCGGCCGCGAGTTGCTCTACCAGCGAGCCGACTGGCCGGTGCTGCCTCAGCCGCCCTATGGGGCGTCCTTCGGTGACTATGACCTGAGCGGCTTTGACGAGATGTTCCCGACGATCGACGCCTGCCGCTATACCGGCGGTGTCTGGGACGGCACACTGCTCCCGGACCATGGCGAGGTGTGGGCGGTGCCCTGGCAGTGCGAAGCCGTCGACGACACGCTCGTCGCCAGCGTGCATGGCTGGCGGCTGCCCTACCGGCTCGAGAAGCGGCTGGCGCTCGTCGGCGCGAGCGCGGTGCGCACTGACTACACCGCTACCAACCTGGCCGGCGAGGCCTTGCACGTCCTGTGGGCGGCGCATCCACTGTGTGCCTGCACCGAGGCCACCCGCATCGTGCTGCCGCCCGGCACGACGCGCGTCGTCAACACTTTTCCCGGCAGCGCCCGCTTTGCCGGCTATGGCGCCTATGGCGACTGGCCGGAGATGACGACAACCGATGGCGGACGCAGCCGGCTCGATGTCATCGGCCCGTCCAGCCTCGGGCGGGCTGACAAGTACTGGGTCGACGGCCGGGTGGCCGCTGGCTGGGCGGCGCTGCATCACACTGACACCGGCGAGGCGCTGGGCTTCGCCTGGACGGCTGACACGGTGCCGTACCTCGGCATCTGGGTCACTGAGGGCGGCTACGGCGGCCACTACCACGCCGCGCTGGAGCCGGCCACGGCGGCCATGGACCGGCCCGATGTGGCCGCTCGCTATGGCCGAGCCTCCGTGCTGCCGGCGTACGGCCGGCTCACCTGGAGCCTCACCCTCGCCATCGGCCAGGTCGGCACCGTCCGCGGTGTGACGCTCGACGGCACGGTGCTGGCGTAGGATGGGCGACTGACGCCAGGCTCAGTCGGCGGCGACGAAATTTGGCGGCTCGGCCATCTGCTCGGCGCACGCGGCCGTCGTCACCAGCGGCGCGTAGACGCGCATGATCCGTCGCAACCCGGACGGATCGCAGCCAGCGCCGCGACCGCCGGCCGCCTTGCCCGCCAACTGGCGGCTGAGCGCCTCGGCGGCCACGATCGTCAGCGGCTCGCGCCAGGTGGCCGCGACCCGCTCGCGCGTGGCCGGGGAAGCATGGCTCGCTTGCAGCCCCAGGACCAGCGTCGCCTCCACGGCATCATGAATCGCGCGCTCGTAGCGTGCGATCAATTCCGGCGCTGACAGCGACTGCGGCCGGGAGCGGCGATGACGTGTCAGTTCGGTCATGGTCCCTCTCCTCACCCACCAGGCGCCGCGTGTCTCAGTCAAACGAACGAACGATGGCCAGGCCCGCGATTGGGGTCACGGCAGGTCTGACTCTTCGTACGCAAGTCCCGGGCCATCGTATTCACGACTCGTATCGGCCGCTCGCACGACACCTGAAGCCCCGACCGGCCGCGCGTGGCGGTCCTGGCGCTGGCGCCGTCGTCCAGGTGGGACCGCTGGGGCGGGCTACTCGGTCAGGCGGTAGACCACGATCTCGTTGGGGGGCCACTCACGTGAGTAGATTGCCGGGCCGATCGGCCGCAGTCCGGCCGGCGGCTGCTCCAGGTTCAGCAGTGGCAGCAATCCCGGCCACTCCGCCCGCCCGGCATTGCGGTCGAAGATGAGGTAGCGAACGCCGCGCCGACGCATGTCGTCGATCAGCGTCGGCACGCTGTCGATATAGACGGGGATGTGGACGTACTTCGCCCGCCATGGCGAGTTGTAATCGTAGAAGACCCAGTTGCTGCTCATGACCTCGGTCGGGTGCGGATCGAACACGCGCAGGCGCTCGGTCGCCTGGCGACCGTGGTCGTAGCCGATCATCCAGCGAGTCGGATAATCGTTATAGACGAGGTGCAAAGCCAGCAGCAGCACCGTCAGGGAGCCGATCGCCAGCGCCCCCCGCGGCGTGCCCAATATGCCGAGCGCGCCAAAGCCGGCGATGGTCAGCAGCGGCGCCGCCACCAACAAGTGGCGGTCGGTGATGAACGCCATCGCCGTCGCCGACACAAACAGCACCGTGAATAGCATCAGGAAGCCGCCGCGCGCCTCGGTCTGACGCGACCCATCGCCGCGCAGAGCCAGGAGGAACAGGCCGGCAATCGCCAGCACCTTGAGGACCTTTGGCAGCACGCCGGCCACGGCCACGGTCAGCGACACCGGCAGCGTCCAGCCGGTGGCCAGGCCAACTAGGATGGCGATGACATCGGCCAGGTCGTTGACGATGACCGGTTGGGTAGCATTGACGGCCCAGCTGGCCAGGAAGCGCCACAGGTCGAAACTGATGACCGACTCGAGCGACACCGCATCGGCCACGCGGCCCCAGATTGGCTCGGGTTGGGGGCCGCCATAGATGCCGACCCACACGTTTTTCGCCAGCGTCGTCGTGTAGAACGGCGTCCCGTGTTGGAGGACACTCAGCACGAGTTGCGGCGCCGCGCCAATGCCGAAGGCCAAGCCATAGGTGATGAGCATGTTCCGCTGGCGACCAGGAAACGGCTTCCAGATGAGAACCCAGAGCACCAGCGCCGCGATCAGCAGCGTTGAGGTGTAGCGCACCAGATAGGACACGCCGCCCGCCAGCCCGGCCATCACCAGCCACCGTTCCGGGTGCGAGGACCCGACGGCGCGCAGCACGCCCAGCACAGACAGCAGCATGAGCGCCACGTGCGGCATGTCGGTGCCCGGCGTCGTCGCGTACTGCAGGAACACTGGACTGAGGCCGGCGGTGATGGCCGCCAGCAGGGCCAGGAGCCATTCGTCTCGCCCGAGCACTGCTTCGACACTGTAGTAGACTGCGGCGATCGCCACCAGCGCGGCCACGCCGGACAGCACTTTGCCGGCCAGGAAGATGTCGCCGGTCAGCCGGAACATCGCTGCCAGCGCCAGGGGATAGCCGACAGGGTAGAAGCCGTTGACCTCCACCTTGCCGTCGGCCAGGCGACGAGCCAGCTCGATGTGGTTGAGGAAGTCGGCCAGGCGCATCGTGAAGTCGTCGAGACGCACCGTGAAGGCCACCAGACCCAGGCCGTAGACGACCAGCAGGCAGGCCAGCAGCCACGTGGCCGGGTGCGTCAGCCACGGCGCGACGACCAGGCGCACCGGCGCTGCCGGCCGCCCAAGTGGGCCAATCGTCGATGTAGCTCTGGCCTGCCAGACTGTCTGCCGCACTCATCGCTCCGCGGCGGCGTGCGTCCAACCGGACGATTCGGCTCAATCGTAACGAGCGGGACGGGCGGTCGCAACCGCACCGGCCTCCCCATCTCCTTCAACGCGGCGCGAGCCGGCTTTGTCACCGCGCGGCGCGCGCCTTGCTGCTCTCCGTAACGGCCGCTAGACTGCCAATGTTAGGGGGTGTGGCCGCTGCGGCGCGCGCCGGGCCGGCCGGCGAAGGAGCCAAGGTGACGGACGCGAGTGAGTCGGCGCCGGACCTGACACGCCACCAGCTGGGGGCACTGCACGAAGCCTCGCTGGCGATCGCGGCTGATCTGTCGGTCGACACGGTGCTGCAGCGCATCGTTGACCTGGCGCGCAGCCTCATCGGCGCGCGCTACGCGGCGCTAGGCGTCGCCGACGACAGTGGCCGGATCACCGACTTCTGGACAAGCGGCATCACCGCCGAGCAGCGCGCGGCGATCGGTCCCTTGCCTCACGGCCGCGGCCTGCTGGGCGTGCTCATCCGCGAGCGGGCCACGCTGCGCGTGTCGAATATCGCCGCTGACCCGCGCTCCAGTGGGTTTCCACCGCACCATCCCACGATGACGAATCTGCTGGGCACGCCGCTCGTCTTTCAGGACCGGGTGCTGGGCGACCTGTATCTGACGGACAAGATCGGCGCGACGGAGTTCACCGCTGACGATGAGTGGCTGGTATCGATGTTGGCGGCCCAGGCGGCTGTCGCCATCGCTAACGCCCAGCTCTACGCCTCGATGCACCGGCAGTATCAGCGTGCCGACGCGCAGCGGCGCCAGTTGCAAGGTATCATCGACAGCATCCCCAGCGCCGTCGTCATCGCCGACGAGCAGGGCCGGCGCGTGATGATCAATGCCGCTGGCCGGGTTCTGTTTGGGGATCTGGCGCCGGACCTCAACGAGTTCGGCATGCCCTTCACGCGCGTCACCGCCTTTGCCCGCCCGGACGGTCTGAAGTATCCTGTCGGCCACCTGCCGTTGGATGTGGCCATGCGCGATGCCGTGGTGCTGCACGATATCGAAGTGACGATGCACCTGACCGACGGTCAGCGGCGGACGATCCTCTCCAATACCGCGCCGCTGCTCGACAGCGATGGCCGCGTCACCGGTGGCGTCGCCGTCTTCCGCGATATCACGGCCTTCAAGGAGGCTGACCAACTCAAGGATGATTTCCTGTCGCTGGTGTCGCACGAGTTGCGCACGCCGCTTACGACGATCCACGGCGGCGCGCTGACGCTGCTGCGCCACCATCGCCAGTTGGACGAGGCGACACTCGACAGCCTGCTCGGCGACATCGCCGGCGAGTCAGAGCGGCTGATGCGGCTCGTCGGCAACGTGCTGGACCTGTCGCGCATCCGCGCCGGGCGCCTGCGGCTGGAAACCGAGCCGTTCCTCATCGAGCCGCTGCTGCGCCGGGTCGTCGAGGCGATGGCGCCCAAGCTGGCGGGTCTGACCGTCACGATGCAGCCGGGCGGCACGCTGCCGCCGGTCGAGGGTGACCCCGACCGCATCGAGCAGGTGCTGCGCAATCTCCTGGAGAATGCTGGCAAATATGTGCCGACGGGCGGCCATGTGATGGTGCAAGCGCGGACAGAGCCGGCGGCCATCGTCATCACGGTTGCCGATGACGGCCCGGGCATTCCGGTCAACCAGATCGATCGGGTGTTCGAGCGCTTTCACCGCGTCGACGATGTCAGTAGCCCGACGAGCGGCGTGGGCCTGGGCCTCTACCTCTCGCGCCATCTGGTGGAGGCCCATGGCGGCCACCTGTGGGTCGACAGCTTGCCGGGTAAGGGCAGTGCCTTCTCGTTCAGCCTGCCCTGTGCGACCTGACCGCGCGCTCAGTAGCCCGCGCCGTACAACAGGCCAAGATCGCGCGCCACGGCCTCCTGGGCTGCCGCCGACAGGACATCGTAGCAGGCAGGCCAGACATCGCTGCTGACGCCGCCGGCGCCCCAGGCGACCCATGTCTCCCGCCCGACCTGGCTCAGCCGATCTGCTAACTCGTTCGTTTCGGCCTCGGTCAGCAGTCCGTCGAGACGGCCCAGCAGTGGGCGGGCTAGCTCCGGTGGCGCCGGCATGTCACTCGTCAGCTTCGTCAGCAGCGCGTGCAGCTGATCACGCTGCGCATCAGCCACCGGCCGCGCCGCGCCGCCGCCGATCAGCCGCTGCCACCAGGCGACCGGCGCGATCGACCCCTCGACCAGATCAGTCAGATCGCGCAGCACCGGCATCAGGCGTGGCGGCTGCGTGACACTCGCCAGCGGCGTCACCCCGGCCAGCTCCTCGATCAGCGCCACCCACTCCGGGCCGCGCGCGGCCGGGTCACCGGTAGGGGGCTGGAGGCCGTACTCGCGCGCTAGCGCCACGAGGTCGCCGCTGCGAATACCGATGTGGCCGCGCACCGCCGGCAGCACGCGCCCGTAGAGGGTATCAGCGTGGACGCCCACCAGCCGCTCTGGCGCTGCCATGCCGTATCCTCCCATCGCGCCGCCACCAGGCGCGGCCACCACCGGCACGCGTCACACCGATGATACACCGGATCGGAGTCAGCGACCCGCCAGGAAGTCCAGCACGACTCGATTGAACGTCCCGGCGTGATGGTACATCGGATTGTGGCCGGCATGTGGTACGACCAGCAGCCGCGCGCCGGCGATGCGGTCCCGCAAAGTATAGGCGTCCGCTACCGGCACCACGTGGTCGCGCCCCCCCCAGACGATCAGCGTCGGGGCGACGATGCGCGACAGCTGGTCGGCGAGGTCGTCGCGCACCATGTCGCGCGCCGTCTGCAGCACCACCAGTGGGTTCGTCCGCAGCGTGTCCGCCACGACCATGCGCCGGAACTCCAGTGCGCGCTCTGGCGCCGGGCCGAGCGCCCGCGCCGTCAGACCCAGCAGACTCGCCCCGTGCAGCAAGCCGGCTGCATCGACTAGCACCAGCCGCCCGACCCGCTCCGGGTGCATCGCCGCTAGCCGCATCGCCATCGAGCCACCCAGCGAGTGGCCGACCAGATGCGCCCGCGCCAGACCGACCGTGTCGAGCCAGCCGGTCAGGACCATCGCCGCTTCTGCCGGCCGGACCCGTGTGTGGCCGCGGTGCCAGTGCTCGCGCCGGCCGAGGTCCAGCGCGTACACCCGGTGGCGCTCGGCCAGGGCATCGATGTTGCGCAACCACCAGCGCCACGAGCCACCGAGGCCATGCACCAGCACCACTGGCTCGCCCGCGCCGCGCTCCAGATACCGGACGCGCCGGCCACCCACGACGATCGTGTGCAGGCCGTGATCGTCGCTTCGAGTCCAGGACCAGGCCGGCATGCG
>JADLAZ010000290.1 GCA_020849725.1 Chloroflexota bacterium | reverse complement strand
TCGCTGCACTGTCGGCGATCTTCCTGCGCGAGCGCCTGGCGCGGCGGCAACTGGCCGGTGTCGCGCTCGGATTCCTCGGCATGGCCATCGTGCTGGCCCCACGCCTGCAGCCGAGTGCAGCGCCCGCGCGCCGGCCATCGTCAGCGGGCCGGTCCAGCGCAGGCCGATCTTGATCGCGACGTAGGTGAAGCCCCAGATGAGGTAGAGCAGCAGAAACAGCGCCGGCGTCGCCGTGGCGCCCAGGGCCCCGGTGTGCGGTGAGCGCGGCGTGGGTTGGCTATCGCTCACCGACACCGGTCCATGGCCGACCTCGTTCCTGTCGCGCGTGCCGCCCGTCGCTAGTCCCAGGCGAAGACGATCTTGCCGGTCGTCGCCGAGTCGGCCAACCGGAACGCCGCCGGCGCCTCGGACAGTGGGAACCGATGGGTGATGATGTCGGCCAGCGGCACACGCCGCCGCTCAACAAAGTCGAAGATCTCCGGCAGCATGCGCTGCGGGTAGAGATTGGAGCCATAGGCGCTGAGCTGGCGACCGAACAGGCGTGCCGGCGCAATGCTGGGTTGGTTCGAGCCGAGGCCAACGAAGGCGAGCGTGCCTTCGACCCGGAGCAGATCGACTGCCGCTGCTTGAGCCGCGGGATTGCCCGATGTCTCAATGACCGCATCGGCGCCGTCGCGCGCTAGATCGGCTACTTGCGCGGTCAGACTGCCCGCCGCCGGGTCCAGCACAGCGGTGGCGCCGAAGCGCGTGCCCAGCGCCCGGCGCTCGGCCATCGGATCGATACCGACGATGGTCGCGCCCATCGCCTGGCCGAGCATGACCGCGCACAGACCCACCGGTCCGAGACCAGAGACGACGATGATCGAGCGGCCGCTGGCGCCGACGCGTGTCAGCGGCGCGTAGGCTGTGCCAGCCTGGCAGGAGATGACGACAGCCGTCTCCCAATCCATCGTCGCGGGCATGACAAACAATCGCTCGGCGAAGCAGAGCTGATAGTCGGCGTCGGAGCCGTCCACCCGCGGGCGCGGCGTGCCGGAGCAGATGTTGGAGCAGCCGGCCAGGCACTGCGGGCAAACGCCGCAGCCGGGCCGATGGTAGACCAGCACGCGCTGCCCAACGAGCGCCTGGTCAACGCCAGACCCGACCTGGACGACGACGCCCACTGGCTCGTGACCCGGTGTCAGCGGCGATGGCGGCGCCTCGGCGCGAGGGCGGCGATAGCCGTGCAGGTCCGAGCCGCACACAGCGGCGCGCACCATCCGCACGACGGCCTGTCCTGGCCCTGGCGTCGGATCTGGTTTGTCGATGACCACGGCCTCACGATCTCCCAGGAACTGCACCGCGCGCATTGTTGCTCCTCCCTGCTGGCCAGCGTATCGGTATCGTCAGCGGCAAGCGCATGCTAGCAGATTACAAGCCGGGTGGGACACCGGTCCTGGCGCGATTAACGCGGCCGCCGTAGCGAATTGTCGTCGTGCGGTTGACACCCGTGCCCAACTCTGCTACCCTTTTTAGTGCGCCGTGGACAAAGAAGTTGTGGCGTCGTGCGACGCTGGTGTGCGCGGACATAGCTGCCTCGTGGCGGAGGTGGCGATGGCCGCGCTTTGTGGTAGCCACCAGGCGTGCGCGGCTTCATTCCACCGGTTCGCGGCAGGGCAGCCGGCCTCCCTCAGCCAGCCAGCCGCCCGCGTTGTTGGGTTCGGCAAGTTTGGAAGGGCGACATCGCTATGAGCGCAGGACGGCTCCCGCATCCCCCGCTGTATGACCCGGCGTTCGAACACGATGCGTGCGGCACCGGCTTCATCGCCGACAGTCGGGGTCGCGCCTCGCATGCCGTCCTCGAGCGGGCGCTGGAAGCAGTGCAGAATCTGCGGCATCGCGGCGCCGTCGATGCCGACGGGCGCACCGGCGATGGCGCTGGCGTGCTGACACAGGTGCCGCGCCGCCTGTACGTCCGCGAGCTGGCCCGGCTGGGAGTGACGGTGGAGGACCCGGCCGGACTGGCCGTTGGCATGTGCTTTCTGCCCGGTGACGACACTGCGGCGGCCGATCGCTGCCGCGCTCTCATCGACGCCGCCATCGCGGCGCGTGGTCTCGTCCGTCTTGCCTGGCGGCAGTTGCCGGTCGATCCAAGTGTGCTGGGCGAGAAGGCGGAGCGCACCCGCCCGCGGATGGAGCAGGTATTCGTGGACCGCCCGGCCGGCCTGACCGCTGACGCCTACGAGCGCACGCTGTACCTAACGCGCAAGCGCATCGAGCGCGAGGTCAACGCGGCTGGCATCACCGACTTCTACATGCCCTCCTTCTCGCATCGCACGGTCAACTACAAGGGGCTGTTCGTCGCCCCCCAATTACCGGGCTTCTATCCCGATCTGACCGACCCAGATTACGAGACGGCGCTGGCCGTGTTCCATCAGCGCTACTCGACCAACACCTTTCCGAACTGGTATATGGCCCAGCCGTTCCGGCTGCTGGCGCACAATGGCGAGATCAACACCGTCCAGGGCAATCGCGCCTGGATGCGCGCCCGCCAGGCCAGCCTGACCGCTGCTGTGTGGGGTGCTGACGTTCGCGACCTCGGCCCGACCGTTGTTGCCGGCGGCTCGGACTCGGCCTCGCTCGACAACACTATGGAACTCCTCAACCTTTCCGGGCGCAGTCTGCTGCACACGATCATGATGCTCGTGCCGGAAGCGTGGGAGGCCATGCCGGCCATGGATCCAGACCGGCGCGCCTTCTACCAGTACCATGCCTGCCTGACCGAGCCGTGGGACGGGCCAGCGTCGCTCACCTGCACCGATGGGCGCACCGTCGCCCAGACGCTGGACCGCAATGGCCTGCGTCCGGCCCGCTACGCGATAATGGACGATGGGCTGGTCGTTGCCGGCTCCGAGGCCGGGATGATCGAGCTCGACGAGGCGCGTATCGTCGAGAAGGGCCGGCTCGGCCCGGGCCAATTGATCGCCGTCGACACCGAGCGCGGTGTCGTGCTCAAGAACGATCAGGTCAAGCAGGTGCTGGCCACGGCCCAGCCGTACCGCGCCTGGGTGGCGGCGCACCTGCGTCCCATCGATGCACCGCCAGCCCCCTCGTCGAACGGTCATGCCGGCCACGGTGCGAACGGCAGCGCGACCGCGGCCAGCACCAATGGCGTGCCGGTCGCCAGCGCAAATGGCCAGCCGGCCGGCCTGACGCTGATGCAGCGCCAGCAGGTCTTCGGGTACTCCAACGAGGAGGCCCGTATGATCCTGGAGCCGATGGGCGCCGGTGGCAAAGATGCCATCTGGAGCATGGGCGATGACGCGCCGCCGGCGGTGCTGTCGCGCAAGCCGCGCATCCTCCAGACCTTTTTCCGCCAGCGCTTCGCGCAGGTGACCAACCCACCGATCGACCCGCTGCGCGAAGAGTTGGTCATGTCGCTCGACGCCTACGTCGGTCGGCGTCGCAGCCTTCTTGAGGAAACCCCCGAGCACGCACATCTCATCCGCCTGACCAGCCCGGTGCTGTCGGCCGAGCAATTCGCTGCTGTGCTCGCTACCGGTGACCCGGCCTTCGCCGTGGCGCAATTGCCGGCGCTCTTCCTGGCTGCCGCCGGCCCAGATGGACTCGAGCCGGCACTGGAGGCCCTGTGCGCGGAGGCCGTCGCCGCCGTGCGGCGCGGCGCGGCGCTCCTGATCCTGAGCGACCGCGGCGTCGACGCCGATCACGCGCCGATCCCGATGCTGCTGGCCGTCAGCGCTGTCCATCACCGGCTCATTCAGACGGGGCTGCGCCTGCAGGCTGACCTGATCATCGAGACCGGCGATGCCTGGGACATCCACCACTTCTGCCTGCTCGTCGGCTACGGCGCGTCGGCAGTCTATCCGTCGCTAGCCTGGGACGGCGTGGCCAGCCTCGCCGGCACGCGCACCCACCCCGACCTGACCGCGGCGCAAGCGCACACCTACTTCCGCAAAGCCGTCGAGGACGGCATCCGCAAGGTCATGTCCAAGATGGGCATCTCGGCGCTGAGTGCCTATCGCGGCGCCCAGATCTTCGAGGCGATCGGGCTGGATGAGGACATCATCGGCCGCTACTTCACTGACACACCGTCGCGCCTGGGTGGGGCCACGCTGGATGATCTGGCTGGCGAGGTGTTGCGGCGGCACGCCGTGGCCTTCCTCGACACGCTCGGCAACCGGCTGCACGACCTGGGCCTGTACCGCTTCCGGCGTGACGGCGAGTACCATGCCTACAGCCCGTCGACCGTGCCGGCGCTGCAGAAGGCGGCGCGCTCCGGCGCGTGGGACGACTGGCAGGCATACGTCGGCCTGGTCTACTCGCGGCCGCCGGCCGCCATTCGCGATCTGCTTGATGTGCGCCCCATCGGCGATACGGTGTCGATCGACGAGGTCGAGTCGGTCGAGTCGATCCGGCGTCGCTTCACCAGCCAGGCGATGTCGCTCGGGGCACTCAGTCCGGAGGCGCACTCGACGATCGCCATCGCCATGAACCGCATCGGCGGGCGCTCCAACACCGGCGAGGGCGGCGAGGACCCGGCCTGGTGGACCCCCTTTCCAAACGGCGACTCGGCCAACTCGGCCACCAAGCAGGTCGCCTCGGGCCGGTTCGGCGTGACGCCGGAGTATCTGGCGCGGGCGACCGAGCTTGAGATCAAGATGGCGCAGGGCAGCAAGCCAGGCGAGGGCGGCCAGATTCCAGCTGCCAAGGTCAGCCCGCTGATCGCCCGGCTGCGCCACACCATCCCCGGCATCCCCCTGATCTCACCGCCGCCGCACCACGATATCTACTCGATTGAAGACCTGGCACAGTTGATCTACGACCTGAAGGTCGCCAACCCGCGCGCGCGCGTCGGCGTTAAACTGGTCAGCGAGACTGGTGTCGGCACGATCGCCGCCGGCGTGGCGAAGGCCCACGCCGACTACATCCTCATCTCGGGCCACTCCGGCGGCACTGGCGCCTCGCCGCTGTCGTCGATCAAGCACGCCGGCTGTCCCTGGGAGCTTGGCCTGGCCGAGACGCAGCAAGTGCTGGTGATGAACGGGCTGCGCGCTCGCGTCAAGCTGCGCACCGACGGCGGCCTGATGACCGGTCGCGACGTGATCATCGCGGCGCTGCTGGGCGCGGAGGAGTATGGCTTCGGTACGGCTGCCGTGGTCGCCATCGGCTGCGACATGGCGCGGGCCTGCCATCTGAACACGTGCCCGACCGGCATCGCGACGCAGAACCCAATCCTGCGCGCTAAGTTTGCCGGCAAACCGGATTACATCGTCAACTTCCTGACGCTGCTGGCCGCCGAGGTTCGTGAGTGGCTGGCCAAGATCGGCGCGCGCTCGCTCGACGAGATCATCGGCCGGGCCGACCTGCTGGCGCAGCGTGCGCCGGCCGATGGGCATCACAGCCGCAAGCTCAACCTGGCGCCCCTGGCGGCGCGGGCCGATCTGATCGGCAAGGAGCCGCTGTCCAGCCGGCAGGAGCTAAAGGACCGCCAGGAAGAGCCGCCCCTTGATGACCAGATCCTTCGGGATGCGGCGCGCGCGGTGGAGCGGGGGCAGCCCGTGTCGCTCACCTACGCGATCCGCAACTGGAACCGCACTGTCGGCGCGCGCCTGAGTGGTGAGATCGCGCGCCGCTACGGCAACCGTGGCCTGGCGGACGGGACGATTCGGATCGCCTTCACCGGCAGCGCCGGCCAGTCGTTCGGCGCGTTCCTGACACCGGGCGTCGATCTGACGCTGACGGGTGAGGCCAACGACTACGTTGGCAAGGGAATGGCCGGCGGCACGATCGTCATCCGGCCCCGGCCGGAAGCCCGCTTCGCCAGCCAGGAGAACGTCATCGCCGGCAACACCGTCCTCTATGGGGCGACCGGCGGCCAGTTGTTTGCCGCTGGCCGAGCTGGTGAGCGGTTCGGTGTGCGCTGCTCCGGCGCGCGGGCGGTGGTTGAGGGCTGCGGCGATCACGGCTGCGAGTACATGACCGAGGGTATGATCATCGTTCTCGGCCCGACCGGCCTCAACTTCGCCGCCGGCATGTCGGCCGGCGTCGCCTACGTCTATGATGAGGCTGACCAGTTCCCGACTCGCTGCAACACCGAGATGGTCGGCCTGACGCGCCTGGCCAGCCCCATCGATGAGGCGGAGTTGCGCACCATGATCGAACGCCATGCCGACCTGACCGGCAGCGCCCATGCTACGCGCATCCTGGAGCGCTGGACCGATGCGCGAGGGCGCTTCTGGAAGGTGGTTCCCCACCCGGTAGCGGGGGCGATCGTCGGCCCGGATGAGCCGGAGCTGCTCACCCAGCGCGCCTGAGCGCGCTGGAGCGGCCTATTCCACGACGGGAGTCGGCACCGCCTCATGGGTGTCGACGTCCAAATGGTCGGCCTCGAGGTGGGCGGTGTCGTTGAACGTGACGAGGGACCAGCGCGACAGCGACGCCGATCCCGGCCAGTCGACCGCCGCGTCGCGCGCCGGGAAGTACCGCCAGTGGGTGATGCTCGTGTTGCGCACGTCGAACAGCAAGTTCAGCGCACGCGGTCCGAGGCCGGCAGCGTGGAACATTGAGGCGCTCAGGACGCCGCCGTGACACACGACGACGACGGTCTGGTCGGGATGCCGCTCGACCACGCGGTTGAGCGCGCTGCCAATCCGCACCAGAAAGGTGGCCCAGCTGTCGCCGCCGGGCGCGAATGGCTGAAACGGGTCCTGGCCGATGCGGTCGGACGGGTCGTAGCGCCGCTTCCACTCGGCCACTGACAGACCGTCCGCCTCGCCGGGCCGCAGCTCCTGCCAGTCCTCGTCGAGTTGCACCGGCAGGCCGAGAGCGCGCGCGACGTAGGCGCTGGTCTGAACGGCGCGCGGCAGCGTGCTCGTGTACAGCACGTGAGACCGTGGCCCGCGCGCCGCCAGGCGCTGCTCCAGCAGCGCTGCCTGGCGGTGCCCGCGTGGGGTCAGGCCGACGTCGCCCTGCATGCCGCCGATGATCGGCTGGACGTTAGCGAATGATTCGCCGTGCCGGATGAGATACAAGCCCGTTGCCACACAGCCTCCCACGGTCAGGTCGTCGGTGCCTTCGCCATTGTACGGGGCGCGGCTGTCGCCGGGAACGGGTGACACCGTGACCCAACGCCCAGATCTCCGGACCAAGCGCGTCGACTCCGGCCGGCTGACGCCGCGATGCTCGGGTGGGCGGGGGCACGACGCCCTATTCCTGACGGGAGGCCGCGCGGCAACGCCGATTGACGACCCGCTGCCCAGCACCCTACACTCGCTGCGGGTGAAACCAGGATCGATGGCACAGCGGAAGTGATGGTAGATGGGCGGTCGGTTTGACCAGGGGCACCGCCACCGCGGCGACCGGTCGCCGCGTCGGCCCGCCCGCCGCCGCCATGGCCCGCGCCACAGCGCGCCCTCGTCTCCGACTGGAGTGCCGAGTCGACCGCCAGCGGAGCCGCCGCTCCAGCAGAACGAGTTGCGCGGGAGCTGGGCCATGGAGCAGGAGGCCGCGCTCGACTCGCCACGCGCCCGCGAGCGAGCCGAGCAAGTTCGCCTGCACGGTCTGCCGGCCGCTGCCAGCGTGCGTGATCGGTCGCTGACGCTGTTTCGGCGCGGCCGCTGGGCGCCGACACCCGCCCCTGGCGGCACCTTCATCGGTGTCCCGTTCCTGGAGGACATGCGTCAGCTCGACGGCCAGGAGGTCGTCTTTCTGGGCGCGCCGCTGGATGCGGGCACGACCTATCGGCCGGGCACACGCTTCGGCCCACAGGCGCTGCGCCAGGCGTCGATGCTCGGCGGCTCCTACAACACGGCCTGGGGCCTGGAGTTGCACGAGGCGCTGGCCATGGTCGACGTGGGTGATGTGCAGGTGATGCCGGCCAACCTGGAGAAGAGCTTCGATCAGATCGCCGACGCCGTGAGCTACGTCGCCGAGCGGCAGGTGTTCGCCGTGGTGCTGGGCGGCGATCACGCGATCGGCTATCCGACGGTGCGCGGCCTGGCGCCACATGTTGACGGCACGATCGGGATCATCCACTTCGACCGCCACAGCGATCTGACCGAGACGATGTTCGACGAGCGCATGCACGGCTCGCCCTTCTTCCACGCCACCAACCTGCCGAATGCCCCGGCCACCAACCTGGTGCAGGTCGGCATTGGCGGTTGGACCGGCTCCCGACCCGGCTTGCGCGTCGCGCGCGATCGACGAGCGACCGTGATCACGCTCGACGATGTCGACCGGTACGGGCTGGAGCGGGTGATGGAGTACGCGCTCGATGTGGCGTGGAAGGGCGCGCGCGCGGTCTGGCTGTCGTTCGACATCGACGTCGTCGACCCGGCGTTCGCGCCGGGCACCGGCACGCCGGAGCCGGGTGGGCTGCTGCCGCGAGAGATCTTCCGGATGCTGCGGCTGGCCGCGCGCGAGGGGCTGGCCGGCCTGGAGATCGTCGAGGTGTCGCCACCCTACGATGTCGCTGATCTGACGGCACTGTTGGGCGGAAGGGCGATCATGGAGGTGCTGGCAACACTGGTCAGCGCCGGCAAGCTCGGCCGCCGGCCGGCGCTGGCGCCGCTGGGCCTGCTCGATCTGCCGGGCGCGCCCGGTCCGCACCCACCGCGCCGCGACTGATGGAGGCGAGGGATGCGTGCCGTCTGCCAGCGAGTCAGCCAGGCCAGTGTCGCGGTCGATGGCGAGATCGTCGGCGCGATCGGGCCGGGAGTGGTCGTGCTAGTCGGCATCGGGCCGTCGGATGGCGAAGCGGCGGCCGCCTGGCTGGCTGACAAGGTCGCTGGAATGCGCATCTTCGACGACCGCGCCGGACGGATGAACCTGGCCGCGGCCGACGCCGGGTCCGAGATCCTGATCGTCTCTCAGTTTACCCTCTACGCCGACACCGATCGCGGCCGGCGGCCGGGTTTCAGCCGCGCCGCACCTCCGGCGCTGGCCGCGCCACTGGTGGAGCGGTGCGTCAGCCTGCTGCGGCAGCGCGGCCTGCGCGTCGCAACCGGCCGCTTCGGCGCGGTGATGGCACTGTCGCTCGTGAATGACGGACCGGTCACGATCGTGCTGAGTGATGACGGGTGGGCCTGATTGCGTCACTGGCGCGCTTGAAATCGCGGCACGCCTGCCTGAGACTATTCTGAAGCAGACGCGCCACGTTTGGGCGCGCATCTGCAACCGACCACGGTGCAGACTGGGCATGCTGGAGCGGTAACTGCGGCAGGTGCGGCGGCGCTGCCATCCGAGGTGCGGCAAGGAGGAGGACCATGGCTGTCGTCACCATCGCCCGGCAGATGGGCAGCGGCGGCGACGAGTTGGCGCGCGATGTGGCGCGGGAACTCGGCGTCCCGTACTACGACAAAGAAGTGATTCAACTGGCCGCGACACGCCTCGGCATCACCCCGGAGATGGCGGCGACGGAGATGCAAAACCGCTCGCTGACCAACCGGCTGGTCAGCATGCTGTCGCTACACCCACCGGCGGACGGTGAACCGGCTGGCGACGAGGAAGACGCCAGCCTCGGTGTGCGCGGCATCACCAGCAGCGCCTATCGCGACATGCTGGAAGTGATTATGCGCGAGCTAGCGAGTACCGGCAGCGCCGTCATCGTCGGACGGGGCAGTCAGGTGGTGCTGCGTGACGTGCCGCACGCGGTTCACGTTTTCGTCACCGCGCCGCAGGCCAACCGGCTGGAGCGCGTGATGCGGATGCGCGCGGTGACCCACACTGAGGCGGAGCGGCTGATCGAGGCCAGCGACCAGGCCCGCGCCAGCTACCTATCGACTGAGTATGGCGCCGCGTGGCAGTCACCCGAACTATATGGCCTGGTCGTCAATACCGGTCGCTGCACGACGACGATGGCGGTGGCGGCGATCGTTGCCGCCGCGCGCGCCGCTGACATGCTCCGTGCCCCAGCCGACGATGCCAGCACGCGACGGCTGCGTCAGGAGGTCTACACGGTTCATGAAGCGGCTAGTCTGCTGATGTTGAACCCGGAAATCCTGCGCCACGCGATCTATGGTGGCGAGTTGGAGGCACTGCGGGTTGGCAATGACTTGCTGCTGATCCAGCGGCGCGATCTGCTAGCCTGGTTCGAGCGCCAGGCGGCCAAGACCCACGGCTGAGCACCACGCATCAGCACGCCGCGCCGCGGACTATGCCCCCGGCAAGTCGTCGCCCAGCAGGTCGCGCGCGACGTCGGCCAGGTGCGAGGGGCTGCCCTCGCGGCTCCCCCACCAGACCAGCGCCGCGTCGTCGCGCGTCTGCACGCCCAGCGCCCGGTAGAGCGCCGCTAACTCGCGCGCGACGACGGCCTCGCTCAGCCCCAGGCGCAGCGCGATCTCCGGCCGCCCGACACCACCGGCGGCGAGGCGGAGCAGACGCCGCTGTCGGTCGGTCAATCCGGCTACCCGTCGTGTCAGGCGATCGTCCATGTCGCAGCGCCTGTTCCGGGTCGCGGCAGCCACAAGCCACCCTAGACCCGTCTCGCGTCAGCACCGCGCCGGGCGACGGCGCGTCTCGCCGCGATTGTACATCAGGAAACGCACGGGCCACGGTGGTGGTTGTGGCGACGCAGTGCG
>JADLAZ010000289.1 GCA_020849725.1 Chloroflexota bacterium | reverse complement strand
GATCCACTTGCGCGTGTTGGTTGAGCGTCGTGGGGTCGATCACGTCAACCGCCAGAGGTCAGCGTCAGGCTGTAGGCGCTCTGGAGTCCGTCGCCTACGGTGCCGTCCAGCGTGATGCTGGCGTACAGCGAGCGGTCCAGCATGGCGCCGCCGCCCGTCGCCGCCTGGGTAAACACCGCGTGCTCCCTGAGCGCCGGCGTGCCCGAGTCAAGCGTGTTGGTGGCCGTCGAGGTGTAGATGTTGGCTGATGGCTGCGTGGCCGTTCCGGTCGCCCGAACGTTGCCGGTGTACTCGGTGGTCAACTCCGTTACGAGCGCCGTCTGCGCCGCCGCCTCAGCCGTGGATCCCGTCCCCAGGCCGTGATAGCGGAAGTTGCTCAGCGTGAAACCCACGCCCACGTCGAGCGCGTCCACGACGGCCGCCACGAACGCATCGGTGACGACGCGCCGCGAGACGATGCCGTACTCCTCGACGCGCTGCCCGGCCCAGAACCGCGACTCTGGCCGCCGGAACACGGTGATCTCTAACTGCGTCTCGATGATGCCAACACGGGTGATGTGCTCCAGCACCTCAAGCGCCATGTCGGTCGGCAGGAAGTCCATCGCCGTCCGCAGCACGCGGCCCAGGTCGGTGCGCGGTGTCCAGGCCAACAGCCGCTTTCGCAGCGCGTTGTGAGCGTCGGTTGGCAGCGGCCGGATCAGGCTCGCTACGGCCATAGCGCCCTCCAAAGAGCGAGAACAGCGCCACTCAGCCGCTGCGCCAGGGGCGGACGGCCGCGTATGACGCGCAGACGGACGGCCCCGGTTCCGGACACCCTGCCGCCGAACATCGTCAACCTCCGGTGTTTCCGCCTCGGGCGGCCCGGAGCACGGGCCGCCCGAGCTGATTAGACGGTGACGACTTGCTTGACGCTGGCCTTGGCAGCAATCGGCTGGTAGTGCGCGTCCACCCCAAGCACCATGGCGGCGATCAGCGAGGCGGCCGTGCCGACAGTCACCGACAGGCGAACGTGCGTAAAGCTGTTGGTGACATCCAGCGCGTCACCCCGCATGTTGATCACGACCTGCTTGTTGTCGTCGCTGCCGGCCTTGGTCAGCTGGGTGATTGACGACCCCGTGACATCCTTCGCGCCGGTGCCGCCGGAGTCGGTCGCCTGCTGCAGCTTGGCATCGACCGTGGCGCTGGCGCCCAGAACGCCGGTCTGCAGGATCGCCTGCAAGGCCGGCACGTCGCGCATGCTGACCCAGCCGGTCGTGACGGTGCCGGCTCCCTGGCTGACCGGGTCGATGGTTGCCAGGATGGTCTGTCGCTGGTTTGGCCGAACGTTGAGAGACATCTGTGCGCGCTCCTCGTGGTGCGCTTGCGCCCGGCGGCATGAGGCCGCCGGGCCGGGCGGTGCTCAGCGGTTAGCGGGCCGCCAGGGTCACGAAGTGCCCCTTCGTGGTGGCCCCGTTCTGAGGGGAGACTGGCGCCGACAAGAACGGCTGGCCGCCGAAGCGGAACGTCCAGCGGAACGCCTGGATGCCGTAGTCGAAGTACAAGTGGATCGACTGCGCGCTCTCGATGGCGGACCGCTGCGCCGCGTAGTAGCCGGCCGGATCGACCAGACACAGGTCGCCGACCGTCCCGAGCGTCGAGCAGTGCTCGGCGAACAGGATCGGCCGCCCCAACAGAAAGCCCCCTGGGGCGTCGCGGAATCCCGCGTTCGGCGGCGTGAACACCGGCTGGTTACCGATGGCCAGCTCCATGAGCTGCGGAATGGTGTCGGTGTTCGCCAGCCAGACCGCGCGGGGAATCGAGTTTGCCAGCAGGCGGCTGAACATCTTGCTGATGTTCTTGGTCACAATCGTGCCAGCCGTCTGGCCGCCCTCGGCCGCCTGGGTGATCAGGCCAGGCGCGTTCAGGAAGCCGAGCGGCTGCCCGGCGCCCGTCCCACGCATGATCGAGTTGCTGGCCTTGAACCGGATCGCGTCGCCAGCCCCCTGGGTCAGGCGGGCGTTCAGGCGCGGCGCGTCCGCCAGCAGCTCCTCCGTCGCCAGCACGAAGGCGTAGAGCTGGTGGACCGTGACCTTGCGAGCGTCGGTGTCGAGCCGTGACGGCGTCATCACCGCGCCCTCAGCGCGCCAGTAGGCCTGGATCCCGACCGTGCCCCAGGGGGTCGTCTCGTCAGCCAGCAGATCGACGCTGTTGCTGTTGGTCGGCTCGGGGTTGACCAGGTTGTACAGGTCGGTGCCGCCGTCCACGACGACCTTCCAGATCTCCTCTCGCATGGCCGGCGGCACCATGTAGCCGTCGTCGGAAAACTGCTCCTGGTGCCAGTTTGACGGGCTTGCCGCCGCGCCGATCAGCAGGCGGTCGTCGAGGGAGGCTGCCCCAGGACGGCAGGCCGCCTTCACCGCAATGGCCATCTCGGCAAGGCTGGAGAAGCCCCAATGGGGGTCATCGGCGCGGCGGTCATGCCCGCCGGTGAAGGTCGGGACAGTCCCGCCGTTCGCCACCAGCCGCGCCCGGCGGCGCTCCTCGAGCGCGATCTCTGCGCCGATCTCCTTGAGCCGAGCGTCTCGCACGTCGTCCGCCGTCCGCTCCTCAGCGTTCAGCGAGCGCCCCGCGTCCTCGGCAGCCTTGAACACGGCCTCACCCTCGGCCGTCAGACGGTCCCGCTCCTCCAGGAGCGCCGTGTACCGCGTGGTAGCCATTCGGCTCCCTCCGTTGTGCTGGCCGTCAGATTCGGCCGCGAATGCGAAAGCCCCCGCCACAGTGGCGAGGGCCTGATGGGATTGTCTGGTGTGCGCGGTCAACGGCTTCGCAGCCGCGCCCGCCGTCGTCGAAAGTCGATCTCTTCACCCGGGCGGGCGAACAGGCCCGCGACGACGCCCGGCGCATCGTCCTCGGCGCGGCTGCCAGCCCCGCCGCGCCGCCCGGCCAGACGCTCAACGGTCTGGGCCATCGTGCCGACGCGGTCGGCCATTCCGAGCCGTACGGCCTCGTCGGCGCCCACCACGCGAGCCTGGGCGAAGCCGTCGCGCACATCGGCGGGCTTCACGCCACGGCCCCGCGCCACCGCCCGAACGAACATGCTGTAGTAGTCGTCAACGCGGGCCTGAATCGCCGCCCGAGCCTCCTCAGAAAGCGGCTCGAAGGGGTTGGCCTCGGTCTTGTACTTGCCCGCCGAGATCAGCGTGACCGTCACGCCCTCGGCCTCCAGGGCGGCGCTGATGTCCTCGTGCGCTGTGAACACGCCGATGCTGCCGACCTCGCCGCTCGGCGTGACGACGATCTCGTCAGCCGACGACGCGATCCAGTACGCCGCCGAGGCCG
>JADLAZ010000288.1 GCA_020849725.1 Chloroflexota bacterium | reverse complement strand
TCGGGGCGGCGACCGAGGTGGAGCTGAAGGAGAAGAAGCACCGGGTCGAGGATGCGCTGTCGGCGACGCGGGCGGCGGTCGAGGAGGGCATCGTGCCCGGCGGCGGCGTGGCGCTCATCAACGCCATCCAGGCGCTGGACGGTGTGTCGGTCGAGGGCGACGTCAAGACCGGCGTGAACATCCTGCGGCGGGCGCTGGAGGAGCCGATGCGCCAGATCGCCGTCAACGCCGGCCAGGATGGCCCGGTGACGGTCGAGATGGTGCGCCGGGCGCAGCGCGAGCAGGGCAATGCCAAGCTCGGCTACGATGTGCTGGCTAACGAGGTCGTCGACATGGTTGGCACCGGCATCATCGACCCGGTCAAGGTGACGCGCTCGGCGGTCGAGAATGCCTCGAGCATCGCCGGCATGATCCTGACGACCGAGGCGCTGATCACCGAGAAGCCGGAGGAGAACAAGGCGCCGGCCGCCGCGCCGGGCGGCATGGGCGGCATGGGCGGCATGGACTACTAGACCGACGACCACCGGCCGAGGCACGGATGGGCCGCGGTGGCGACCGCCGGACGGGCGATCAGACGAGGCAGGCTCCTGGTCGGGGGCCTGCCTCGTTGCATCTCCGGCGTCCGCGCAACCAGCCCGCGGCTCGTTCGTTGCGGCTCTGGTGCGGCGTGCCCGGCGCGCCGTGCCGGTAGCTGCGCGCCAGTCGTGGCTCGGGCCGGCAATGTCCGGCGCCCGCGACAAACCGACCGCGCGCTATCGGGGGATGCATGGGCCGACACCTGCGCGTTCGCGCCCATATCTACCAGGTTGGCCAGCGACGGCTCTCGCAGGGGTGGGCCAGGCTTGGTGCGCCCTCGGCGTGTCAGCAGACGAGTCGTGTGGCCCGGCCGGACGGAGGGTCGGCCGCGGCGGGCAGTTGTAGCGAGATGAGAAGGCTTGAGTCTGCCATGGCGTAGGCTCCCTGCCTGAGCAGAGGCGATGACGGCGCTCGTGGGGTGGTCGGCCACGAGTTGCCGCCAGACTGAACGCAGGAGGGAAAGACGTGTCGAATCGGCTTCTGGCCGCGTTGCTGGGTCTGGTCCTGCTCACACCGCTGGCGGCGCCGCTGGTCCGGGTCACGGCCGACGATCAGCGGCCGGTGGGGCTGCTGGTCGGTGAGTGGACGGCGCCAGCGCGATTGGACGGCGCGCCAGCCCCACTCGATGTCACGGTGACGGCCGACTTCGCCGCCAACGCGATTATGGTCGATTGGTCGCGCGCTGAGACGGCGGTCGAGGCGATGGCCGAGGTCAGCGTCAGCCGCGATGGGCGGGACTGGTCGCCCTGGCGCCTGGCGCCGGTCGATGAGGACTCTGATGGCCGTTTCGAGCATGACCGCCGCTTCACCGGCGTCATCCTGGTCGAGCCAAGCCGCTTCATCCGCGTCCGCGGCGTCGACGGCAACGGTCAGCCGGGCGTGGCGCTGGTCGACCTGAAGGTCAGTTATCTGAACACGCTGGCCGGGCCGGAGACCGATGAAGCGCCGCTGGACGGCTGGGCGAAGAAGAAGAAGACACCGACGCCCACGGCGGACGAGCCGGAGCCAACACCACCCGCGCCCTCGTCAGCAGTGCGCGGCGTCAGCATCATTCCCCGCTCCGACTGGGGCGCCGACGAGCGACTGCGGTTCCGCAACGGCAAGGAGATCTGGCCACGCGAGTACCAGACGCCGGAGAAGGTCGTCCTGCACCACACCGACACATCCAACACGCAGGATCCGATGGCGGCGCTGCGGGCGGTCTACTACTTCCATGCCGTGCAGAAGGGCTGGGGCGACATCGGCTACAATTACCTGATCGATGCCGCCGGTCGGATCTACGAGGGCCGCGCCGGCGGTGCTGCCGTCATCGCCGGTCACGCGTTGCGCTACAACTCGGGGAGTATTGGCATCGCCGTCCTCGGCGACTACCAGGCCGCCCCGCTGACAGCCGCCGCCGAGGAGGCAATTGTGGCGCTCATTGCCGCCCGGGCAAACTACGTCGATCCTGTCGGTCAGGGCTGGTTTATCGACAAGGTGCTGCCAAATATCGCCGGCCACCGTGATTGCCTGAGTACCTCCTGCCCTGGCAATGCCTTTCAGCCGCGTCTGCCGGTCATCCGTGAGAAGGTCTTGCAGCGGCTTGGCTACCGGCCGACGTCTAGCGTGGCGCTCAGTGACGTCCACATCGCACCAGCCGATCTTCGCACCGGCGATCGCCTCGAAGTGACAGCGACCGTGACGAATACCGGCACCGCCGTGATCCCCAGCGGCGCCCGTGGACCGGGTGTCAGTTATGCGGAGACCCAGGACTATGTGCAGCGCGGGCTACCCAAGGTGACCGGCCAGGTGCGCCTCGGCCTGGAGGTGGCCGGCTCGTCTGAACGCTACCCATACCGGTGGGGCTTGGGTCGGGCGCTGCTGCCGGGCGAGGCGGTGACGGTCACCGGCTACGTCCAGATGGCCAACCCTGGCGAGCGGGTCTACCAGGCCGCGCTGGTGCAAGAGTACGTGCGCTACTGGGAGCAGGACGTCGGCGCAACGCTAGTGAAAGTCACTGGCCCGCCGGTATCGATCACCCCGCCCGCGCCGGAGCCGGATCCCACGCCGATCGACGACCAGCCGGTCGGGCCGCGCCCCACGGACCGCGTCGCCGCGCCGACCGCGCCGGAGGTGAACCGCTCTTTCTATCCAGAGACCGGTCACTTCCTCGGGTACGGTTTCCGCTACTACTGGGAGCGCAACGGCGGCCTGGCGCAGTTCGGCTACCCGCTAACGGAGGAGTTCCGCGAGGTCAACCCGGCCGACAACAAGGAGTACACCGTCCAGTACTTCGAGCGCGCCCGCTTTGAGTATCATCCGGAGCATCGCGGTACTCAGTTTGAAGTGTTGCTCGGCCTGCTGGGTAATCAACTGACGGTTGACCGCGCCTTTCCCAAAGCACCGGCCAACTCGACGCCGCCGGCCGCGGGAGCGCGCTACTTTCCGGAGACGCGCCAGTGGGTGAGCGGGCAGCTCCTCAAGGCCTGGACCGAGCGCGGCGGCCTGATGCGCTACGGCTATCCGATCAGTCCCGAGTTCGACGAAGTCAACCCGGACGACGGTAAGACCTATCGCGTGCAGTACTTCGAGCGGCATCGGCTCGAAGTCCATCCGGAACTGCGCGGCACGCCGCACGAGGTCATGCTGGGGCAGTTGGGCCGTCAAGCGCTGGTCGACCGTGGCTGGCTGACCCGGTAAGCCGGCCAAACCGACCGCGCGAGGCGCGCATGGTAGAATGAGCGCGGCCTGGAGACGGCGTCTCCGGGCCGTTCTGTCTGTCCCGGCATCGAGCGACCGGGGGGGCGCGCATGTCTCTGGCGAACCTGCTGCCACTGCTGGACCTGGATCGCCAGGTGACGCGGCTGACCGAGCGGCTGACGGCCGGGGCCATGACGCGCGTGACGGATCTGGTTGCGGCGGCGCGGCCACTGGTGCTGGCCCACCTGGCCTGGCGGCTGGAGCGGCCAGTGCTCGTGCTGGTGTCGCGGCCGGACCACGCCGCCGCCTGGACCGAGGCGCTCCTGGCCTACGCGCCGCCGGGCCTGCCGGTCGATGTGTGGCCGGCGCCGGACACGATTCCGTACGAGCGGCTGCCACGCGACCCGGCGAAGTCGGCCCAGCGGGTGAATTTGCTCGGCCAGTGGGCTGTCGCCGGCAGTGTCGCGGCCGCGCGCATCCTGGTCGTGCCGGCGCGCGGCTTGATGCAGATGCTGCCGCTGCCGGACGACTTGCGCGCCGCCAGCGTCCACTTGCGTCTGGGCGACGATGTTAGCTTATCGGCGCTGGCGCGAGGTTGGACGGCGGCCGGCTATGAAGCCGTGTCGGTCGTCGAAGAGCCGGGTCGGTTCAGCCGGCGTGGCGGCATCATCGACATCTGGCCGCCGACGAGCGATGTGCCGGTCAGGATGGAGTTGTGGGGCGACACCATTGACAGCCTGCGCCTGTTCGATCCTGCCACGCAGCGGTCGGCGGGGCGCATTGAGGAGATCGTCGTGCCACCGCCGGTGGAGATGCCGGCCTGGGAGATCAAGCGGGCGCGCTCGGCCATCGATGCGGACGCCGATCTGTCGGTGCTGCGCCGCGAGGCCCGCGACGAGTGGGGCGCGGCGCTAGAGCGGCTGGCCAGCGGCGACCTGATAGCCGAGTTGGATCTGCTCGCGCCCTACCTGCTGACGCGGCCGGTGTCGCTGCTGGACTACGCGCCAGCGAACGCGCTGATTGTCGTTGACGAGCCGGACAGTGTCGGTCTGGCCGGCGTGCAGATCGAAACGCAGGCCGAGGAGCTTCGCGAGCAGTTCGAGCGCCAGGGCGAGCTCCCGGCTAACCTGCGCCAGCCCTATCACCGCTGGAGTGTCGTGGCGGACTGGCTGGCGCGGCGGGTCGCGCTGCAGTTTGGCGCCGCGCCGGCGCACGCGCCCGCCGCCGACGTGCTGGAGATCACCGACTTCCAGGCAGCGCCGGTGTTTGGTGGGCAGTTGGACCGGCTGGCCGACCTGGTCGCGGACCGCATTGCCCGGCGGCAGCGCACGGTGCTAGTCAGCGAGCAGAGCCAGCGCTTGAGCGAGCTATTGGCCGAGCGCGACATCTTCACCGTCACCCGCAAGCGGCTGCCCCGGCCAGCGCCCGGCGACAGCCGCGACAGCGGCGACGAGGCGCTCGTGCCACCGACGCCGGGCACGGTCGAAGTCATGCATGCGGACCTGTCCGGTGGCTGGGGCAATCTGATGCTGGAGACGCTGCTGCTGACCGACCTGGAGCTGTTCGGCTGGCAGCGGCAGCGGCGAGCGCTCGGCCGCCGCAGCGCCACCGCCGCGAGGGCGTTCCTGGACCGCCTGCGGCCGGGCGACCACGTCGTGCATATCGAGCACGGCATCGCCGTCTACAGCGGGCTGGTGACGCGCGAGGCCGGGGGCGTCGAGCGCGAGTTCATGCTGCTCCAGTATGCCGGCGCGGATCGCCTCTACGTGCCGGTCGACCAGACGGACCGCGTGGTGCCCTATGGCGGACCGAGTGGCGCTGCGCCGGCGCTGAACCGGCTCGGCAGCCCGGAGTGGGAGCGCACAAAGCGGCGGGTCCGCAAGGCAGTGGCCGATCTGGCGCAGGACCTGCTGGCGGTCTATGCCACGCGTGCCGTCGTCGATGGCCACGCCTATCCACCCGACACCCAGTGGCAGACGGAGATGGAGGAGGCATTCCCCTATCAGGAGACGCCGGACCAGCAGCGTGCGATCGACGAGGTCAAGACGGACATGGAGGCGGCCCGACCGATGGACCGCCTCATCTGTGGCGATGTTGGCTACGGCAAGACCGAAGTGGCGTTGCGGGCAGCCTTCAAGGCGGTGAACGACGGCCGACAGGTGGCGGTGCTGGTGCCGACCACGGTGCTGGCGTTGCAGCACTTTGAGACGTTCAGCCAGCGGCTGTCGGCCTTTCCAGTCACGGTGGAGATGCTGTCGCGGCTGCGGTCCAAGCGCTTGCAGACCGCCACCGTCGCCGGCCTGGCCGACGGCCGCGTCGATATCGTCATCGGCACGCACCGGCTGCTCCAGCGCGACGTGCGCTTTCGACGGCTCGGGCTGGTGATCGTCGACGAGGAGCAGCGCTTCGGCGTGCGCCACAAGGAGCGGCTCAAGCAGTTGCGCACCGAGGTTGATGTGCTGACCCTCAGCGCGACGCCCATCCCGCGCACGTTGCACATGGGTCTCGTCGGCGTGCGCGACATGAGCCTGATCGAGACGCCGCCCGAGGCGCGGTTGCCGATCCGGACGTTCGTGCGGCCCGAGAGCGACGACCTGGTGCGAGAGGTCATCCTGCGCGAGATCGACCGCGGCGGCCAGATCTTTTTCGTCCACAACCGGGTCCAGAGCATCGCCCACGTTGCCCATCGGCTGCGCGAGTTGCTGCCCGAGGGTCGCTTCCTGATCGGCCATGGCCAGATGGACGAGCAGGAGTTGGAGCAGGTCATGCTCGCCTTCGTGCGCCATGAGGCGGATGTGCTGATCTGCACGACGATCATCGAGTCCGGCCTGGATATGCCCAACGTCAACACGCTGATCGTCGACGATGCTACGCATTTCGGCCTGGCGCAGCTCTACCAGTTGCGCGGGCGCGTTGGCCGGAGCAGCAACCGCGCCTACGCCTACCTGCTGTACGACCCGACCCGGCCGATGACGCCTGATGCGCAGGAGCGGCTAGAGACGATCCAGGAGGCGACCGAACTGGGCAGCGGCTTCCGAGTCGCGCTTAAAGACCTGGAGTTGCGTGGCGCCGGCAACTTGCTGGGGGCCGAGCAGCACGGCCACGTCGAGGCGGTCGGCTTCGACCTGTACACCCGCATGTTGGCCCAGGCGGTCGAGGGGGCGCGCGGCGCGCCGCCGCCGGCCGACTTGCCGCCACTGGCGCTCGACCTGCCGCTCGATGCCCACCTGCCGGTCGAGTACGTGGCCGACCCGGACGTGCGGCTCAGCCTCTATCAACGGTTGGCACAGCCGGCCGATCTGCGTGCGCTAACGGAATTGGAGCGAGAGATCATCGATCGGTTCGGGCCGCTGCCGCCGCCGACGCGTAACCTGATCGACGTCGTCAGCATCAAGAATCGGGCGCTGGCCGCCGGCATCTCCAGCATCGGACAGGGTGAGGGCGAAATCGTCATTCGGCCAGTGCCGACGAGCCTGCTCGATCAGCGGGCCGTCCAGCGCATCGGGCCGGGTGCGGTCAAGTTGACGCCCAGCACCGTCCGGCTCGACATGAGCCGGCTCGGCGACGGCTGGCTGGCGGCGCTGAAAGAGGTGCTGACCCAGATCGAGCGCGTCCGGGATGACGCCCTGGCGGCTGACGACCGGGCGCGGGCGCGCTACGGGTCTGTCTGAACCTCATCCGGCGTGGCGGCGTAGTCGTCCAGGAGTTGCGCGGCGCGGGCCGCGTCGCCGGCTCGGACGTAGACGTCGTGGGCGCACAGCGCGGGCGAGAAGTAGGCCAGGCCAGGGCCACCCACCTTTAGCAGCACTGGCACGCCCTCGGCCGCGAGCAACTCGCGCCACAGGGCGGCCACTACCTCGTTCGGCGCCGTGCCCAGACGCACCAGTCGGTCGTCGTCACCCATGCCCGCTCAGTCGCTCTTGAGTGTGACGATCGTCACGCCGTCACCACCCTGATTGGGGGGCGCCGTCTGGAACGACGCGACATAAGGACTGGCCTGCACCTGATCGCGCACGACCTGACGCAGCGTGCCGGTGCCCTTGCCGTGGATAATGCGCAGGAAGGGCAGATTGCCGTAAGCGGCATCCTGCAGGATGCGGTCGAGCTGCTCCTCAACCTCATGGGCGCGCATGCCGCGCAGATCGACTTCGATCGAGGCGGCCGGCGGAGGCGGCAGGCCCGCGGTCGAACGGCGTGCCGGCTCTGGCCGCTCCGGCACGGCCGACCGCGACTGGCCGCGCGGCACCCGGCTCAGGTCGGCGGTGGACAGCCGCAGGCGGAGCGCGCCCAATTGAACGGTCGCACTGGCGCCAGCCACCTCGACGACTTCGCCGGTCTGGCCGAGCGAATGCACCTGGACCACGTCACCGGGCCGCAGGCCGACGGCTGGGGCGGCGCGCCGCTGAGCGCGCCGCCGCCGCTCCTCCTCGGCCTGGAAGTCAGCTGCCACCTGGCTCACCTGGGCCTGGGCGGCCTGGAGCCACTCCTTGCTGACCGTGACCGACGCCCGCTCGCGCTCCAGCCGGCGCAGGCTGTCGCGCATATCGCCAAGCTCGGTCTCGAAGGCGGTGATGGCGTCGGCCACGGCCGCCGCTTTGCTGGCCTCCAGGTCGGCGCGCTGCGTGGCCAGTGCGTCCCGCTCGCGCTCCACGTGCCGGCGTGCCTCCTCGGCGCGGCGCAGCTCCAGCGCGATCCGGTCGCGGTCAGCGCGCACCTCGGCCAGCAAGTCTTCGATCTGGACCTGTTCGGTGCTGAGCAGTCCGCGCGCGGCCTCGACGATTGGCGGCGCCAGACCGAGACGACTGGCGATAGCCAGTGCATTTGACCGGCCAGGGATGCCGATCGTCAGCCGGTACGTGGGCGAGAGCGTCTCGACATCGAACTCGACGGAGCCATTGACGACGCCCGGCGTCGTGTAGGCATACGATTTCAGTTCGGCGTAGTGGCTGGTAGCGACGACCAGTGGCCCGCGCGCCAGCAGCGCCGCGATAACCGAGCGCGCCAGCGCGGCGCCCTCGACGGGGTCGGTGCCGGCGCCCAACTCATCAAGCAGGACGAGGCTGGCCGGCGTGACGGCGCGGAACATGCGCACAATGTTCGTCATGTGCGACGAGAACGTCGACAGGCTCTGCTCGATGCTCTGCTCGTCGCCAATGTCGGCAAAGACGTGTGGAAAAACACTCATCGATGAGCCAGTGGCGGCTGGGACATGAATGCCGGCCTGGGCCATCAGCACCAGCAGGCCGATCGTCTTGAGCGCCACCGTCTTGCCGCCGGTGTTTGGTCCCGTGATGATCAGCACGCGGGCGTCCTGGCCCAACCAGAGGTCGATCGGCACCGCGCCTGATCCCAGCAGAGGATGCCGCGCCTGGCGGAAATCGACGCGCTGGGTGGCGTGACCAGCCGGCCCGGCCGGCGGTAGGTCGAGCAACAGGCGGGGGGCAGCGCCGCCGATGTCGAGGCTGTAGCGAGCCAGCGCCAGAGCCAGATCGATGCGACCGAGGTGGTCGAGCGTGCCGGTCAGCGCGGCGGCGTGCGTGGCCACGGCGTTACTCAGCTCGAGCAGGACGCGCTCGACCTCGTGTTGCTCGTCGATCTGGGCCTCACGCCAGCGGTTGGCCGCCTCGACGATCTCCAGTGGCTCGACGAAAACCGTCTGCCCCGATGACGATGTGTCATGGACGATGCCGGCCACGCGCGACCGCTCACCGACGCGCACCGGAATGACGTAGCGTCCTTCGCGCTGGGTAATGATGTTCTCCTGCAACGCCGGGCCGTACTTGCTCACCAGGCCCTGCAGCCGGTCCATGAGCCGGCTGTGGGTGATGCGCACGACGCTGCGCGCCCGGGCCAGCTCCGGGCTGGCCGAGTCCATGACGTCGCCCTGGTCATTGATTGAGCGGGCGATATCGGCCTCGAGCGCCGGAAACGGCGCCAGTCCGAGCATCAGATCACCGAGCAGCAGGAAGCGCTGTGTGGCATCGCGGACCTTGAGGAAGCGCGACCGGAGGTCGCGCGCCGCCCGGATTGTCGCCAGGATGTCAAGCAACTGGAGCGCCGACAATGCGCGGCCGAGGCTCGCTTCGCGCAGCGCGGCGCGGATATCCCGCGCGCCGCCAACCGATAGACTGGCGTCCAACTCGAGCAGCGCTTTCGCCTCGGTCGTCAGCACCAGTCGCCGCTCGACCTCGGATGGCACCGTCGAGGGTGCGAGCGCCTCGGCCAGATCGCGGCTCACGGCGAAGGCGCACCGGTCCGCCACGCGGTCGACGATCTTCGCGTACTCGAGCGTGTGAAGCGCCTTTTCATCCATGGCGCCTGCCATCCTTCCAGCCACCATCGGCTCAGGCGCACCGGCCGGCTACTCTGCAGCCGGACGCAGTCGCACCGGCGCCGATTCTACCGGATGACTGGCGATGACGCCGAGCGCTGGCCGTGAACCAGCACGCTCTTGCACGGTCGCGCTCCGCGGCAGCCGCCGCGCCCGCTTAGAATGCGCCGCTCAGGATGGCCGGCAACCCGTTGGGGAACCACGGCAGGACCAGCACGAACAGGGGCTGCCCGAGTTCCACGAAGTAGCGCGCAAGGAAGGACAGCCGCAACTGCCCGCCCAGGAGGAGCAGCAGCGGCGACACATTCATGCCGAGGTCGGCCGTGTGCTGCACCAGCTTGAAGAATGACCCGAGCACGAGTACGACGATCATGATCGAGAATGTCGCTGCAATCACGCCGAGCGCCGAACCGCCGATCTGGTCCAGGCCCACCAGCCGGCGCGGCAGGCGCAGCGTGCCGAACGTGCGGGTCAAGCTGAAGACGAGCGCGGCTGATGAGGCCGCCAGCAAGGCGAAGAACGCGACGATGGTGGCCGTGAAGGGGGATAACTCTGAGACCGTGGTGGTCATGGCTGCACCAACGGAGACGTAGAAGTACGTGGCGACAATAACGCCGAGATAGAGCGACACGAGGAAGAAGCTCAACCGGACCACACCACCGAGGAAGCCGAGGCCGACCACACCCACGAAGACGGCGGCGAGGGTGATATCAATGGCGTTGATCGACATGGCGGCCACCCACTCTCACTGCCACACCCGCGCCGCCACAGTCCCTGGGGCGCGCTCATCATCTGCTCGACCCACTTGACGCGAACATATGTTCGCGGTTATAATGGCGCCAGCAGGCTGCTCCCATCGTAGCGGGGCAGCGCCGGGGGCGACAGGTGACATTGGTCCTAGGCGCCGGTAGCCGGCGAGGAGGGTCGCGGTGAAGGGGATTTCCGGACGGCAGGACGCAATCCTGCGCTTTATCAAGGATTTCTATCACGATACTCGGTATCCGCCGACGATCCGAGAAATCCAGGAGCATTGCCGCATCACCTCGACCAGTGTCGTCGACTACAACCTGAAGGCGTTGGAGGAAAAGGGCTACATCCGGCGCAACAAGAAGATCTCCCGTGGCCTGGAGCTTACCGAGTTAGGGGGCGCGCCCAGCGCACCGGCGGCCCTGTTCCAGGTGCCGCTCGTTGGTGAGATCGCCGCCGGCCTGCCGATTCCGGTGCTGGACGACCTGGCGACTGGCGAGTTTGCCGAGTCAGTCGAGATGAGCAGCACACTGCTGCCAGGCCGGCGCGATGGGCTGTTTGCCTTGAAGGTGCGAGGCTACTCCATGGTTGATGCCCTGATCAACGACGGCGACATCGTCATCCTGCGCCACGCGCAGACGTGCGACAATGGCGACACGGTCGCCGTCTGGCTGAGGGCCGAGCGCGAGACGACGCTGAAGCGCTTCTATCACGAGGGCGACCGGGTCCGGTTGCAGCCGGCGAACGTGACCATGCTGCCGATCTACTGTGACCCGGCCAACGTCGAGGTCCAGGGCAAGCTGGTCGGTGTCCTGCGATCCATCCAGTGAGCTGAGCGGGCGCGGCGACGACCGAGCGGAGGCGTGACACATGGCGGTGTCGTCCGCGGCGGAGGCTGACGGACTGCCGCTGGTGGACCCCCATCCGCCGCTCGTCATCGTCGGCACCTTCGGCCTGCGCACCAAGGGCACCATGAGCGCGCGGGCGCTGCCGCTGGCCCAGGAGTTGGCCGAGCGCGGCTGGTCGGTTCGACTGGTGGTCCCGCCGTGGGACTCGCCGGAAGATGGTGGACGCGTCGATTCCATCGGTGGAGTGACCGTCATCCAGGTGGCGCTCGGTGGCGGGCCGCCGGCCATCACTCGGCGCATGCTGGCCGCGGCCCGGGCGGCGCCGCGCCAGCCGGGGCAACTCTGGCCGCCGCTGCTCCACTGCTTCAAGCCGAAGGGCTATGGCGGTCTGGTGGCGATGGCGCTGGCCGGCGCCGGCTGGCCGCTCGCCGTCGATAACGACGATTGGGAGGGCCGTGGCGGTTGGAATGACCGGGTCGGCTTCTACGGACCGGTCATGCAGCGTGTCTTTGACTGGCAGGCGCGGCGCTTGCCTCGTCAGGCACGCCTGGTGACAGTGGCGAGCCGCACGCTAGAGACACAGGTGTGGGGGCTGGGGGTCGCGCCGGCGCGGGTGGTGTATGTACCGAACGGCGTCTCGCGACGGCGACATGCTGGCTGGGTGACGGAGGCGCCGCCGGCGCCGGTCGCCCGGGCCGCGCGAGGGTTGCCCGAGGCTCCGACGCTGCTCCTGTACACGCGTTTCGACGTCGTGACGCCAGCAAGGGTGATGACGCTGCTGGTGGGGGTGCGGGAGCGGGTGCCCACGGCGCGCCTGCTCGTTGTCGGGGCGGGGCCGGCCGGCGAGGAGCGGCAGTTGGTGGCGCTGGCGCGAGCAGCGGGGCTGGCGCCGGCGCTGACCGTCGTCGGTCAGGCGCCATTTGAGGACCTGCCGGCGCTCTTGCGCTGCGCCGACGTCGCGGTGTACCCCATTGACGACACGCTCATCGACCGGTCGAAGGCGCCGGTGAAGCTACTGGAAGTCATGGCGCTGGGTATCCCGGTCGTGGCCGAGGCCGTCGGCGAGACGGTCGCCTACTTGAGCGCCGGCCAGGCCGGTCTGCTAGTAGAAGCGGGCGACAGCAACGCACTGGCTCGCGGTGCTGCCCACTTGCTAGACTGTCCCGGCGAGCGCAGTCGCCTGGCAGAGGCCGGTCGCGTTCGGGTCTGGCGCGATCACACCTGGGAGCGCCTGACCGACCGGGTCGAAGCGGCATATGCCGCGGCCCTCGCCAGCGTCCAGCGGCCGCCGGGTGAGCGTCGTGGGAATGGGTAGGGACAGGTGGCGGGTTTGCTCACCGCAGTTGGCCTGGCGGCGCCAGCCGGCCTCAACGCCTATCTCGTGCTGCTCATCGTCGGCCTGGCGGCCCGCGTTGCCGGCACGATCGTGCTGCCGCCAGCGCTGGCCTGGCTCGGCAACCCCTGGGTGCTGGTGGCGCTTGGCGCGGCGCTGACAGCGGAGATTTTCATCACCAAGATGCCGCGGCTGGCCCCGGCGAGCGAGCGGATCGGCCTGGCCGTGCGGCCCATCGCCGGTGCGCTGGTTGCGATGGCCGGCGCTGCCGCGACGGACCTGGCCCCGGTCGCCGCAGCCGCCATCGGCGCCGTCTGCGCCGGCGCGGTCCATCTGCTCAAGGCCGCCGTCCGCGCGCGCGTCACCACGGCCAGTGGTGGCCTGGCTATCCCGCTCGTCAGCATGCTGGAAGATCTGGTCGCCGCGACCGGCGCGGTCCTAACTCTGCTGCGGCCGCTGGCCGGTGTGGTGGTGGCGCTCACGATCGTGGCGTTGCTGGTGGGCCTGCTGCTGGTGTTGCGCCGGCCCGGTCGCCGGTCAGGTCTGCCGGAGCCACCGGAAGCGCCAACGGTGACCGGCGTCTAACGGGGCGCCACCTAGCTGGTGTTGTTGTCGGGCGTGAGCGCGGTCAGCCGCTGCTCGAGCGCCTGGAGGCGGTCGAGCAGGCGCTGCTGCTCGGTGGCCAGTGCCTCGAGCCGCTCGGCAAGTACGGCGGCCGTCGCCTGCGTCTGGAGTTGGCCGGCGTCGGCTTCGGCTGCGATCGCGCGCACGGCGCGGTAGACTGCCGCGTTGAACTCGATCTGCTGCGCCAGGATGGCGCGGACGTGCCAGCGTGGCCCGGCATCGTTCAAGCGTGACCGCAGCCAGGCGACGACCGGGCCGATGATCGGCACGGAGGACCGAAATGGCCGCTCTTCCACCAGCCAGCGCTCCCCGACCTCGGCCACGCGCTTGGGCAGGTCGGATGTCGCCGCCTGGCCAGTGCTTGGCCGCCGCACCAGCGCCGCCGGGAATACCGAGCGGCCAGTCTGATCGGCCGCCGGCGCACCGGTTGCATGCTGGCTGGCCTCGCTCAGGCGTCGCGCCTCGGCCGGGAGAAACGTGTCGATCAGGTTGGCCAGTGGCAGGTGCTTGACGGCGTAGCGCAGCCGGCCGGCGTGGATCATCCGGAAATAGGCGGTGCTGCCGCCGTCGACGCTGGCCGACTCGCGGTGGAGACCAACCGCCGATGGCACATAGCGCACGCCCCAGCCGGCGGCGTGCAGGCGGACGCACAGGTCAACGTCTTCGTAGTAGGCGGGGTAGAACGCCTCATCGAAGAGGCCGATCGAATCGACGGCAGCGCGACGAAGCATCAGCGCCGCACCGGTGAGAAAGTCGACCTCCGCCGGCGCCTCGTGCTGGCCGGCGTCCACGTCACCGCGCCCGATATTGATCGCGACGAGCGACACTGGGTCAATCGCACCGCCGGCGTGCTGCACCAGCCGGCTGTCGGCATAGAGCAGCTTGCCACCGGCCGCGCCGAGGCGCGGGTCGCGAAAGACCGTCTGCAGCGCGCTGGCCCATGTCGGGTAGAGGGTGACATCGGGATTGAGAATGGCGACGAGCGGTGTGGACGTGGCGCGCAGGCCGGCATTCGCGCCGCCGGCGAACCCGAGATTGACGTTGCTGGCAATGACGCGAACGGCCGGCCCGGACCACTGCGCCAACACGGCCAATGAGCCATCGCTGGAGGCGTTGTCTACGACGACGATCTCGGCCGGAGGCCAGCCTTGAGCGGCGACAGCCGCCAGACACGCCGGCAAATCGGCCGCGCCATTCCAGTTGACGACGACGGCGGCCCAGCTAGCCGGCGCTCCTGGTTGCGCCGGTGCAGGCTGCTCCGCGGTCATGGGCTGCCGGCCTCGCCGGTCGTGGGTGTGCCGCCGGCCGGCAGGTACTCGATCGGCCAGCACAGGAGGCTGCCGGGCGCAGGCTGGCCATTGACGCTGCGTTGGGGTGTGAGTGGCCCTTGGCCAGGCACCGACCACAGCCCGACGGTCGTGGTCGCGTCGGCATCGGGCGAGTCGATCTGGATGAGTATCTCGCTACCGGGAGCCGGCGCCAGTGGGGCGAATACGAACGCATGGCGGCGGTTGTCGCGCAACTCCGCCGCGGCGACCTCCTGGCTGACAAGCTCGCGGCCGACCCCCGCCTCGGTTAGCTCGAGCAGGCGGAAGCGAACGCGGGACGGATTCAGGCGGCCAAAGGTAGCGAAGACAACGTCGACCCGATACAGCGTGCCAGCCCCGCGCTCGAACGACTGCGCGTGAACGACTCCGCCGGCCAGGTCGCCGGCGTATACCGCCCCGTAGTCGGCCAGCGTCAGGCCGCGGTCCAGCCCAAGGCGCTGTTTGACCACCTGCTTCGCCTGGCCGGCCGCGCGCGCGGTCAGCGTGTGCCGGCGCCCGGCCTCGATGGGTAGCAGATCGGCGCTGGCGCGGGCCTGCAGCGCTAGCGCCTCGACCTGATCGAGGGCCAGGGCCAGTGCGTCAGGCATGGCTTCGATCGGCCGCAGCGCCGCTGGCCGAACACCCACCGTGCGCAGGTCGGGCGATCGCGGCCGGCGCTTGGCCGGATGCCGGCAGAAGGCATCGAGAGGGGCGATCGTGTGATCCCAGGTGAGCCGCTCGCGCGCCAGGCGTTGGGCATTGCGCCCGCGCCGGGCGGCCTCATCCGGGTCATCCAGGACCTGGTCGACGACGGTCGCGATGGCTGCCGCGTCTGACGGGTCGACGCACCAGCCGGCCTCGTAGGCGCGGATCAGGCCAGCCAACTCGGCGTAGTCGTTGTAGACGACTGGCAGGCCGCACCAGAGGTACTCGACGGTGCGAGTGGTGAAGGCCAGCTCGCGCTCCGGGTTGCGCGCCATCACGTCGAAGGCGACGTGGGCCTGCCGGTAGGCGGTCAGCAGTTGGTCATGGGCGATCAGCCCGTGCGCGACGACACGCGAACTGGCAGCCAGACGCCGCTCGATCTGCTCGTATTCCGCAGCGGCGAGCTTGAGAACCGGGTGCGGGCCGCCGAAGAAATGCAGCGAACCCTGCCCGCGGTCCTCCAGCCGCTGCACCAGCGTACCCAGCGCCAGCAACGGGTTCTGCCAGGGGAGGTAGATACCGCCATAGACAAAGGTGACATCGCCCGTGGGCTGGTGGGGCGGCAGGACCGGCGACAGCGACACCGGCACGGCGGCGATCGACGGCTCCCTCAGGTCGAAGCCAGCCAGCAGGAGCCAGGGATAGAAGTAGGTGCGCTGGAACTCGCCCGCACAGGTCACGAAATCGGCCCGACCCAGCGCGGCGATCTTCTGGCGCGCCAGCGCCTCGTAATCGGCGTGGCTCTGATAGAGCGTCTCCAATAGCAGCGGCCCGTGCAGGTCGATAACCAGCGGCGTTGGCCCCGGGTCGATGTGGGTGGCCAACCACCAGTGCTGCAAGACGATGACGTCGGGTTGCCAGCGCGCGATGGCGGCCCCGGCGGCGGCCGGGTCATAGGTCCAGTCGCGCAGTGGGGCGGCGACCGCCGGGTCGATGGTGAGGGCAGATAGGCTGCGCTCAGGCATCAGCAGCGTAACGTCGTGGCCGGCGCTGGCCAGGCCCTGAGCGATGCCCCAGGCCCGCAGGCCAGCGCCGCTGGTCGGCAGCCCGGGAAATGGCACCACGTCGCCGGACAGCACCAGCACGCGCCGTGCGCCCTGCCCCTCGCCCTGCACGGCGATGGGTCCGGTGGGGGGTGGTGGGCCAGCCCGATTAACCACGGTTGCCGTCCGTAGCCGGCGGCATCAGACACGCTAGGAGCGCCTGCACCCGCCGTTCGACGGCGGCGCGCTCGTCCGTCAGGTGCTGGATGGCCAGCCGGGCGTTCAGCAGCGCACGGGTGAGATCGGCCTGCGCGGCGAGGAGATGCTCGATCGTCTGGCGGTCGACCCAGCGCGCATCCGGGCCGGCGGCGTAGGTTCGGTAGACGAGGCTAGTGTCGATCGGCGCATGGTCACGCTGGGCGCCGGTCGCACCGGCTGGCCCGCAGGTGTACACGCCCAGCCCCGGCGCGTCCGTCTCCAGCCAGACATACACGGCGCGGCCGGCCGTGTTCGGAATGGGCGGTGTCGCGAAGCGCGCAAAGCGGTTATCGTGCAAGCCAGCGCCGGCAACTGACACCCGCTGGATCTCCTGCTCCGTGTCGCGCTCCAGCACGTGGCAGGTCAGCGTGCCGGTGAAGCGCGGCTCGAGCGCGATCAGGAACTCGATGGCGCACAGGCCGTCGTGGCGCGGCTGGATGATCTGGCCGAGCGCCGAGCCTGGCGTCAGAGGCCAGGACCGGCCCTGCCGGGGTGGACTGGCCGTGTCACCAACTTCGCCCGGCTCGTCGGGCTGAGACTGAACCAATGCGAGCGTTGCCCGGTCATTCACCGTCATGAACCTCCCGGCCGCGTGACCGAACACGGTCATCGCCGCCGGCGAATCGTAGTCGAGCGACGCGCGACTGGCAACGGTGCGCTAACCCAGCAGCGGCGGCCGGATGGCGAAGTGGTTCGGCAGGAAGTACAACAGCGCGTAGGTATCGAGTACCACGAACGCCACCAGCAGCGCCACCACGGCCGGCGCGCGCAGGCGCTCGGGCAGCACCCAGGCCAGCCCGCCGACGTAGCCAACGGCGAGAGGCAACACTGCCGGCAGGAGATAGCGCCCGAACGGTGGTCCGCTGTACAGCCCGATGAGATAGGGTCCAAGCGCGATGATGGTCGCGCCGGCGAAGAGCAGGAATAGGCAGGCCACGATCTGCCAATCACCAGCCGTCAGTTGGCCACGCGCCAGCGCCCGAGCGCCGCCGACAATGAGGCTGACCAGTGCCAGGGTCAGGATGAAGGCGTGACCGCGATACCACCACGCCGGCAGATTGAGTTCTGCCGTGCGGCCCGGCCGCCCCCAGAGCGTCTCGAAAAACGGCTCGACCACTTGCAGGCGCAGGGCTTCCCACGATTCCGGCGCTTGCAGCGACGCCATCAGCTTGTCCACGATCTGATCGTACGGCCGCCCGACCAGGCGCCCGATAGCGTCGCGCAGCCACTGTCGCAG
>JADLAZ010000287.1 GCA_020849725.1 Chloroflexota bacterium | reverse complement strand
TCGGGGCGGCGACCGAGGTGGAGCTGAAGGAGAAGAAGCACCGGGTCGAGGATGCGCTGTCGGCGACGCGGGCGGCGGTCGAGGAGGGCATCGTGCCCGGCGGCGGCGTGGCGCTCATCAACGCCATTGCGGCGCTGGACAGTGTGTCGGTCGAGGGCGAGGCGCGCACCGGTGTGAACATCCTGCGGCGGGCGCTGGAGGAGCCGATGCGCCAGATCGCCGTCAACGCCGGCCAGGATGGCCCGGTCATCGTGCAGACGACGCGCCGGCTGCAGCAGGAGCAGGGCAACGCCAACGTCGGCTACGACGTCATGGCCGATGACTACGGCGACCTGCTGGCGCGCGGCATCATTGACCCGGTCAAGGTGACGCGCTCGGCGGTCGAGAACGCCGCCAGCATCGCGACGATGATCCTGACGACGCAGGCGCTCGTCACCGAGAAGCCGGAGGAGAAGAAGCTGGCCGCGCCGCCGATGCCGGAGTACTAGACCGGCCGACGTGCCGCGCGACAGGGTGGGAGGGCTGATGCCCTCCCACCCTGTCTGTTTGCTCCATGAATCGGTACCATCGTGCGGCAAGGAGCGCCCGCCATGAAGATCACCGCCTCAGCCGTCTCGCTCAACGTCGCCGACGTGACCGCGTCGGCCCGCTTCGTCGCGGACCACTTCGGGTTCGTCGAGGAGATGGCAGCCGATGGCTTTTGCTCCCTCGCCCGGCCGGACGCCGGCTTCAACCTCATCTACCTGCGCGCCGACCTGGCGTCCCTCAAGCCCGAGCGCCTTCGTGGTCGCCACGCGGATGGCCTGCTCATCGTCTTCGTCGTAGAGGACATCGATGGGGAGTACACGCGTCTGCAAACCGAGGGCGTGCCGATCGTCACTCCCATCGAGACCGAGCCATGGGGTGAGCGCTATTTCCAGGTCGTCGATCCGAGTGGCGTGATCATCCAACTCGTCCAGTGGCTGGCCGTTCCCGGCACGCCGGATGCAGCGGACAGCGCCGGGAGCCAGCGCACCTAGCGACGGCGCTCCAGACCGAGCGACACGTCCCGTTCGTCTGTCCGTCAGCGCTGGCGGGGACGACCCTGGCCAGGCGGGACATCGGCCCACGTTGCCGAACCGACGCCCTTGCCCCACCGCGAACGCCACCGACCGCGGCGGTTCCGCTAGCCGTCGCGGTCGGTGGGGGGGGCGAGCGGGGCGGAGCGGCGCTGCTCCGCCGGCTCGCGGCAGGGAGCGATAGGCCTAGCCGACGTTGACCGTCGTCGTACCGTAGGCGTCGTCGTGCCAGCCGTAGACGGTGATGGTGTAGACGCCCCGCGCCTGGTCGCTGATCGGCAGGCTCAGGTCGAGCTTGCCATTCCTGGCCGTGTCGACGACACCGCTCTGGACGATCACCCCGGACGGATTGGCCACCCAGTAGCTGATTGGCTCCCGTCCATCAAAGTCGTCCCGATGGCTGGTGACTGACAGCGTCGCGCCGGTGTCCTCCTGGAGCGCCTCCGCCGTCAGTGCGACGTTAGGGGTCTGAGCGGTGGCCATGAAGGTGCCGGTGACCTCGTCGCCCTTGTTGCCCTGGAAGGTGATCGTCCAGACGCCGGCCTGGGCCGCGCGCGGCATCTTGAAGCCGACATTGAGGACGCCGTCGCCGTTGACGGTGTGGGGGTTGCCACCGAACTGCTGCTGGCCGGGGCCGGTCAGGACGTAGCCCATCTCCTCATCGCGATGGAGGTTGGTGATCTGCACATCGAACCAGTCGGGTGTCGTGCTCGCGTTGATGGTGAGCGTCGGCTGGCCGAGCGGGACCGCCTCGGCCAGTACCGGAGCGGCGCCGGCGACGATCAAGGCGACCGGGACCAGCGCCAGACCGGCCAGGCGAGCGAGCGAGTGGTGTAGCATGTGAATCCTCCGTTGTGTCGTGTCACGCGGCGCGTCGACCGCTCGGTCGCTGTCCGCGCCGCCTGCTGCGTTGCTGGGTCCATCGCCGGCGGCGAGCGTTCTAGCCAGCGATCCATCGCGCTGTCCTTTCCATTGCGGCCGGTAGCGTCGATGGCGGTGTCGACTGACGGCCGGTTGTGCGTGCCACGCGGTTGTGGCGCGCAGTGTCATGATGGTGGGCGCTCCTTATGATCACCTTGGATGGCGACCACGCCTTTCCAAGCGATCTCTAAGCGAAGCGCATCCTGTCCGGCGTGCGTGGGCCGGCGAGACCAGCGGTGGCCGGGAGGCGTGGTGCAGCGGCCCGCCGGGCTTCGTCCGCGTCGACCCGCTCGCCCAAGCTCGAGCCGCGGCGCCGCAAGCGACGACCTACGTCACGGCTGGTGGGCGCGGCAGCGATGACCGCTGACACCCACTTCTCCTCCAGCGCGCACGGCCGCCAGGCGCTTCACCGCGATCCAGCGACGACCCGACGTGAGTGAGCAGGCCGGCGGCGCGCGGCGTTAGCCCACGCCGGCGCGCTCGCCCGCGGCCGGTGGCGCGGGCGCCGCGACCTCGGCCGCGGGCAGGCGCAGCGTCGCCGTCGTGCCCGCCCCGACCTGGCTCGCGAGCGCGATCTGGCCGCCGTGCGCCTCGATCAGTGTCCTGGCGATCGCCAGTCCCAGCCCACTGCCGCCGCCCGCGGCCCGGGCACCCGCGCCGCGGTAGAAGCGCTCGAAGACGTGCGGCAGGTCCGCCGGCGCAATGCCGTCACCGGTGTCGGCCACGACGATGGTCACCTGTGGCCCGCGCCGCCGGGCGGCCAGGTCGATCACGCCGCCGCTCGGCGTGTGGCGCAGCGCATTGTCGAGCAGGATCAGCAGCACCTGGCGCAGGCGGACCGGATCGGCCCACACCGCCGCCGGGTCGGCGACGGCGATGACCTGCACGCCCTGCTCGTCGGCCACCCGGCCGAGCTGGCGCTCCACGTCAGCGAGGAGATCGGGCAGCCAGACGATCTCCGGCGCGAGCACCGGCCGGCCGTCGTCCAGTCGCGACAGCAGCATCAGGTCGTCGACGAGTTGGTGCATGTGGTCGCACTGCTGGAGGATGTCGCCGAGCAGCTCGCGCTGTGCGGCCGCGCCCGGCGGCAGCTCGCGCGCGGCGACTTCAGCGCTGGCGCGGAGCACCGTCAGCGGCGTGCGCAGCTCGTGGCTGGCGTTGGCGACGAACACCCGCTGGCGGTCCCAGGCCGCGTGTGCCGGCTGGAGCGCGCGGCCGGCCAGCCACCAGCTGCCGACCGCGATCACGCCGGCGCCGATGGTCCCGAGCCCGATCAGCGTCAGGCGCATCAGGTCGAGCACCCGGTCCTGGTCGGCCAGGATGCGTCCAATCTGCAGCGCGGCCACCCCGTTGGGCGCGCCGTCCAACCGCACGGTCAGCAGCCGCAGCCGGGCGCCGCCACGCAGCTGGATCGTGCGCAGGTCGCTGCCCTCGGCCAGTGCCGCCCCGACCGCCGCCGGGTCGGGCACGCCCGGTGGCAGGGCTGTGCCCGGCGCCGGGCGCGCTGGCTGGTCGACCGTGACCGGTGCGACGAAGACGGCCGTTAGCTCACCGTCATAATCCTCCTCGTCGGCCCCGTCGGCCTCAATCACGAACAGCGGCGCGCGATTGGCGAGCCAGTTGCGCTCGGTCGCCGCCAGGTCCGGCGGGAGCGGCAGGCCGCGCTGGCTCAGCTCCTGGGCCAGCGTATGCCGGAGGGCAGCGTCAGTCGCGGCCTGGTAGTAAGCGCTGACGAAGAGATACTTGCCGCCGGCCACGACCCCGACCAGCACCAGCGCCGCCACCACGTAGAGCAGCGTCAGCCGCGCGCGCAGGCCGCCGAACATCAGACGCCCCCCAGGCGATACCCGATGCCCCGCACCGTCTCGATCGGGTCGGGCCGGCCGGGCTGGGCGAGCTTGCGCCGCAGGTAGAAGATGTAGACGTCGACCGTCGCCTGCTGCGCCGCACCGGCGGCGCCACCAACGTAATCCAGCACCTGTTGGCGGGTAAGCGCCTGGCCAGGGTGACGCATGAGGCACTCCAGGACGGCCCACTCCGTCGGCGTCAGTTGGAGGTCCTGGTCGGCGCGGCGGGCGGCGTGCGCCTTCACATCGAGCACCAGATCGCCGTGCCGCAGTTCGGCGCCGTCACCGGCTACCACGGTGAAGCGCCGGCTGAGGGCGCGCACCCGGGCCAGCAGTTCCTCGAACGCGAACGGCTTGGCCAGGTAGTCGTCGGCGCCGGCGTCGAGGCCGGCGACCCGGTCCGCAAGTTGGTCACGGGCGGTCAGCATCAGGAGCGCCACCGGCAGCTGGGCCGCACGGACGGAGCGGCAGATCGACGGGCCGTCGCGGCCGGGCAGCATCCAATCGATGATCGCCACGTCATAGGTTCCCCGCAAGGCGAGCTCGAGGCCGGCATGTCCGTCGTGGGCCACGTCGACGGCGATGCGCTCGCGCTCCAACACGCGCGCGATCAGCCGCGTCTGGCGCTCGTCGTCCTCGACGATCAAGACCCGCATGCCGACACCCTCGGCGTGGCGCGTCCGTGCCGCGCTCGCCTCGGACGCGCTCATCCTGCCCGCCGCCATGGTGCAGGGGAGGGCGGCGGGGCGAGCGCTGAGGGATCTAGGGCCGACCCCTGACCGATGGGCGGCGCCCGTCGCGACACTGCCGTCGCCCCGCGCCAAGGATACCATCCTGCCCTGGCGCAACGCCCGTTGGTCCGCGCTGACGCTCGGGGGCCTCGGACATCTCGCGGCGGGGCGGAGCGCAACTTTGCGGCCGGACCGAGCAGAGGCGGTCGACGCCACCGGCTGGCCACCGCTGTCAGGGAGCGACGCCGAAGGGGTTGACAGACCGGACCTGGCGTCGTATTCTACCAATAGGTTAATTAGCCGATCGGTGAAATGCGAGCCAGAGCACAGACGATGGCGACCACCCAGGACGACCTCAGCCTCACCTTCGCGGCGCTGGCCGACCCCACCCGGCGGGCCATCCTGGCCCGGCTGGCCCAGGGCGAGGCCACCGTCAAGGAGCTGGCCGAGCCCTTTGCGCTGAGCCTGCCCGGCGTCTCCAAGCACCTCAAGGTGCTGCAGCGGGCCGGCTTGATCAGCCAGGGGCGCAAGGCGCAGTGGCGGCCGTGCCGGCTCGAGCCGGCGCCGCTGCACGCGGTCGACGACTGGGTGGATCGCTACCGTCACCTCTGGGAGGAGCGGTTCGATCGGCTCGATGAGTATCTCCGGGAGTTGCAGCAGGAGGAGAACGATGGCCCCGACGATCCCCCATCCGCGCATGACGGTGACCCGCACGGACGACCCGCCTGAGCTGGTGATGGAGCGCGCCTTTGCCGCGCCGCGCGCGCTCGTCTGGCGCGCCTTCACTGAACCGGAGCGCGTCGCCCGCTGGTGGGCGCCGCGGCCCTGGACGACGCCGATCTGCCGGATCGACCTGCGCCCGGGTGGCGAGTGGCGCTACTGCATGCGCGGGCCGAACGGCGAAGAATCCTGGGGCAAGGCGACCTATCTCGAGATCGTCCCACCGGAGCGCCTCGTCTTCACGGACGAGTTCACCGACGCCGACGGCAACCGCAACGAGGAACTGCCGACGCTGCACGAGACAGTGACCTTCGTTGAGCACGATGGCGCCACGACCGTCACCTTCCGCTCGCGCTACGCCTCGGTCGCCGATCGCGACCGGGTGGCGGCGATGGGCATGATCGAGGGCTTCGGCATGGCGCTGGATCAGTTGGCCGAGGAACTGGCGGCGGCCTGATGCGGCCGCGCGTGGCAAAGGAGCGCACCATGGAGACCGTGACCTCGCGTGACGGCACGACGATTGGCTTCGATCGCCTGGGCGCCGGGCCGGCGCTCATCCTGGTGGCGGGCGCGCTGGGGACGCGAGCGCACCCGATGTTCGGCGACCTGGCCGCGGCGCTGGCGTCGAGCTTCACTGTCATCAACTACGACCGGCGCGGGCGCGGCGACAGCGGCGATCGACAACCCTACGCCGTCGCCCGCGAGGTCGAGGACATTGACGCCCTCATTGCCGCCGCGGGCGGCACGGCCGGCTTGTTCGGCATCTCCTCCGGCGCTGTCCTGGCGCTCGAGGCGGCCAGCGCGCTGCCGGGGCGCGTCGCGGCGCTGGCGATGTATGAGCCGCCGTTCATCGTCGACGACAGCCGGCCACCGGTGCCGGCCGACTACGTCGTGCAGCTCACCGCGGCCGTCGCGGCTGGCCGACCGGGTGACGCGGTGGCGATCTTCATGACCGATGCGATCGGCATTCCGGCGGCGTACGTCGCCGCCATGCGCGCGGCGCCGCCACCGACCGCCGACGGCGGCATGCAGCCGCCACCGTGGGCGGAGATGGAGGCGGTGGCGCATACCCTGGCCTATGACGGCCAGATCATGGGCGACACCATGCGCGGCCAGCCACTCGTCACCGCCCGCTGGGCCGGCGCGACGATGCCGACGCTCGTGCTCACCGGCGGCAACAGCGAAGCCTTCTTCCACGCTGGCGCGCGGGCGCTCGTCGCCGGCCTGCCGAACGCGCGCCACGAGCTCCTGCCGGGCCAGGACCATGCCGTTGCCCCGGCCGCGCTGGCGCCGGTGCTGCAGGAGTTCTTCAGCAATGCAGGCATCGTGCCGGGGTCGCGGCCGGCCGCCTTACCGGCACGCGCACGCAGCCGGGTGTGACGGTTCCACCATCCACCGAGAAGGAGAGCATCGATGGTTTCCAAGTCCTACGCCCACACGCTCACCACGCCGTCCGACCGCGAGATCGTCATGACGCGCGTCTTCGACGCGCCGCGGGCGCTGCTGTTCAAGGTCTTCCTCGATCCAGAGTGCATCCCGCACTGGTGGGGGCAACGCAGCACGACTACGATCGTCGACCAGATGGACGTCCGACCGGGCGGCGCCTGGCGCTACCGCCAGCGCGGGCCGGGCGGCGAGGAGTACGCCTTCCGCGGCGAGTACCGCGAGATCGTGCCGCCCGAGCGCATCGTCTACACCTTCGAGTTCGAGCCGATGCCCGGCCACATCGTCGTCGACACCGTCACGCTGACCGAGCGCGACGGCCGCACGACGATGACCGTCGCCTCGCTCTTCGCCACGCAGGAGGACCGCGACGGCATGCTGGCGTCCGGGATGGAGGCCGGCGCGGCCGAGTCGTGGGACCGCCTGGCCGAGTATCTCCAGACGCTGGTCTGAGCGGCAGCGAGCGCGCCGTCGGACCACCGGCGGCGTGGATCGCGCCAGGGTTGCCGTTCACGGTCGTCACCGACCGCGCTCGAGCGCGCCGGCGTCGTTGAGGGCACGGACGTGGCTCGCCTGCATTGCCGCGTCGTCACGTAACCCGACAGGAGTGAAGCCATGCGCAAGGTCATTGCTGGACTGTTCATCAGCATCGATGGCGTCGTCGAAGCGCCCCACCTCTGGCAATTCGACGTCTTCGACGACGACATGGGCGCCATTATGACGACATACCTGGCGACCGTGGACACGATCCTGCTCGGGCGGGTGACCTACCAGGAGTGGGCGGACTACTGGCCGTCCGCGCCCGGCGATGAGTACGCGAACCACATCAACCCCACGCCCAAAGTCGTCGTTTCGACGACGCTGGATACGGTCGCGTGGGGCGCCTACGACAATGTGACGCTGGTTAGGGACAACCTGGCCGGCACGCTCGCCGAGATGAAGCGACAGCCTGGCCAGTGCATCAGCGTCGCCGGCAGTCCGACGCTGGTGCGCTCGCTGCTGGCGGCCGACCTGCTCGATGAACTGACGCTGATGGTGCATCCGGTCGTTGTCGGCAGCGGCAAGCGCCTCTTTCCGGAGGGGTACGCGCTGAAGCGCCTGACGCTGACCCAGGCGACGACGACCGGCAGCGGCGTGGCCATCCTGACCTACCAGCCGCGGCGGGTCTGAGCCTGCCAGGGCTGTTGGTTAACCGAAGCGGCGCTGCGCCCGCGCGCGGGTCTTGCGTTCCTCATCCTCTCGATTGCGCGGTGGCGCGGTGGTCGCGAGCGCCTCGAGCAGCCGGCTGGCGACCGCCGTCACCTCATCGACGGCGCGCTCAAAGGCGGCCTCATTCGCCCGTGACGGTCGAGTCGTGCCGCTCAGCTTGCGCACGAACTGGAGGGCGGCCGCTCGGATCTCCTCGTCGGTGGCTGGGGGCGCAAAGTTGGCCAGCGTCTTGATGCTGCGGCACATCGTACTCCTCCGGGGTCAGGTCACCTCGTCGGCGCGCCCCGATCCGCTTCGTCCGGCGACCGGCCGGTAGTCGACGAAGCGGTAGCCGAGGCCGCGCTCGGTCAGGATGTAGCGAGGCTGGGCCGGGTCCGGCTCGATCTTCTGGCGCAGGTAGGCGACATAGAGCTGGACGTAGTGGGTCTCCTGGTGATACTCTGGCCCCCACACGCGCGCCAGCAGGCTTTCGTAGGGGAGCACGCGGCCGGGCTGGCTGGCTAGATGATAGAGCAGCCGGTACTCGGTCGGACGCAGCGCCACGGGCTGGCCGCCGGCCAGCACCAGCGCTCGGCTGAAGTCGAGCGTCAGCTGGTCGTCGATGATCAGCGTCGTGCGCGGCAGCAACGGCGGCATCTCCGCTCGCCGCAGCAAGGCCCGCACGCGCGCCAGCACCTCACTGGCCGGCAGATCGGCGGCGGCGCAGTCGTCGGCGCCGGCGTCGAGAGCGCGGACGATGGCGGCGCTGTCGGGCCGCGGCAGCAGCTCCAGGATCGGCAGCAGCGACAGATCGCGCAGCGCCCGAACCACGGCCGGGCCGTCCACAGCGGGCGTGGCAGCATCGACGATGGCCAGATCGGGCAGATGCTGGCGCAGCTGCTCCAGCCCGGCCTGCGTGTCACGCGCCGCCAGCACCAGATAGCCCTCGTGCTCCAGTGCCTGGCGCAGCCCGCCGGTCACGGTCGGCCGATCCGACACGAGCAACAGGCGGCGCTCGGCGCTCATGGTGCTGCCCGCCGCCTAATCGAGCTGCCAGGCGATGGCGAAGCAGATGATGCCGGCCAGAAAGGCGCCGAACGGCGCCAGGTACTCCGTACCCAGCGTGATCGGCTGACCCGCCAGAAACAGGCGGCTGAGGCTGATGATGTTCGCTATCAGTAGCCCCAGCGCCAGCAAGTTGAACAGCGAGCCGGTGATGACGAAGAGCATCTGCATCCCGCCGCTGACGTGCTCGCGCTGCCGCCGCTTCCGTTCCGCCGGCGTCTCTATTGGGTTCGGCTTCATGACCGCTCCCTCACCCGCGGCAGGTCGATGTAGGCCAACGTTCAGTGGGTCCTCACTGGCTCATGCCAGCTGCTGACGGTAACGCTGCCTATGGTACGATAGGCGAGGGGGGATCGGCATGAGCACGGCTACGACGGCGGATCTGCTGGCGGAGATTACCAGGCGCATCCTGTCAGTCGGTGATCCGGAGCGCATCATCCTGTTCGGTTCCTATGCGCGGGGTGAGCAACATCCCGACAGCGACATCGATCTGCTCATCGTTGATGAACGGGCAACACTGTCGCGTGACGATGGCCTCCGCCTGCGGCCGGCGCTTCGCGGGCTGCTCGTGCCGGTCGATCTGGTCGTGACGACTCCCGCAGTGCTGCGACGCTACGGGCAGAGTCCTGGCCTCATCTATAGCTCGGCGCTCGCGCATGGGGTGACGCTGTATGAGCGTCCGGCCGCCGCCTGACTCACCTGCGGCGTGGCTTGAGCGGGCGCGGTCTGATCTCCAGGTCGCCCGCACCGTCCTCGGCGTGGCAGGCGTCCTGCCTGAAGATGCCTGCTTTCATGCCCAGCAGTGCGCGGAGAAGGCGCTGAACGCGTTGTTGCTCGGCCGCGGCCTCGCTATGCCGCGAACGCATGTGCTGGAGACGCTGCTGGACCTGCTCATAGCGACGGGCCTGAAGCTGCCGATGGAGGTCGATGACGCGTACGTCTTGACTGAGTATGCCGTGCAGATTCGCTATCCTGCTGTCCGACAGCCCGTCACCGAGCCGGAGGCGGCCTCGTAGACGGCCCGCGTCGCGCGCGCCGCGCGCGCCCAGGTGAAGGTGGCCGCCCGTGCCCGGCCGGCGGTGCTGAGGTGGACGCGCCGGTCGGGGTCGCGCAGGAGCGCCCGCAGCGCCGCCGCCAGTGCCGCCACGTCGGTCGGGTCGACCAGCACTCCGGCATCGCCGACGACCTCCGGCATGGCGGCCCGGTCGGACGTGATCACCGGCGTGCCACAGGCCATCGCCTCGAGCGGTGGGAAGCCGAAGCCCTCGTAGAGCGAGGGGTAGACGGCAACCGTCGCCGCCTGGTACCAGCGCGGCAGATCGGCGGCCGGCACGTAGCCGGTGAAGCGCACCCGCCGCGCCAGGTCCAGCCGCGCCGGCAGCGCGTACACGTCATCGGCCAGCCAGCCGCGGCCGCCGGCGATGACGAGATCGATTGCCGGGAACTCGGCGGCGACCTGAGCGAACGCCTCGATCAAGCCGGGCACGTTCTTGCGTGGCTCGATCGTGCCGAGAAAGAGCACGTACTGGTCGGACACATCGTTCGAACGGCGAAACTCGCTCAGCCGGCGCGGGTCCGGCTCGGACTGGTACTCCTCCCCCACCCCGTTCGGCACGACGACGACGCGACCTGGCGGGACGCCCAGCCGCGCCACGACCTCGTCGGCCGTGAACTGGGACACGGCGATGACGCGCGTCGCGCGGCGGGCGCTCAGCCGCGTCAGCAGCGCCAGGTAGCGCCGTCGGCCGGCCCGGAAACGCTCCGGGTAGGCCAGGAAGGCGAGATCGTGGATCGTGATCACCGACCGGCACGGCAGCGTCAGCGGCGCGACATTGACCGGGCTGTGGAAGACATCCAGCCGCCGCCGCGCCGCCGCCACCGGCCCGAGCGCCTGCTCCCAGACGATGCGGACCGGTGGTCGCTGCGTCGGCAGGCGGCTGGCCGCGACCCGCACCCTGGCCGGCAGCGCCAGTTCGCCGGTCCCGTGCGGCGGCGTGAACAGCGTGTACGCGTGCGGTCCAGGCTCGGCGGCCAGGTGGCGCACCAACTCGGCGATGTAGCGGCTGACACCGGCCTGGCGGTAGCCGGCCTCGCGCGACTGCAGGTGCGCGTTCAGGCCGATGCGGAGCGGTCGACTGCCGACCGACGGCTCAGCCATCGCGCCGCAGCAGGCTGGCGTGGTCCATCGCCGCCGCCGTGGGCAGGCCCATCAGGTCCAGCAGCGTCGGCGCGATGTCGGCCAGCACGCCACCGTCGCGCAGGCACGCCTGCTGCAAGCCCTCCCCGACCAGGATCAGCGGCACCGGGTTGGTCGTGTGGGCAGTGTGCGGCGCGCCCGTCACGCGGTCGACCATCTCGTCGGCGTTACCGTGGTCGGCGGTGATCAGCAGCGCTCCGCCGCGCGCCAGCGTCGCCGCGACCACCCGTCCGACGCAGGCATCGACCGTCTCGACCGCCCGCACCGCCGCCGCGAAGACGCCGGTGTGGCCGACCATGTCGCCGTTGGCGAAGTTGACGATGATGAAGTCGTCGACGCCGCTCGCGATGCGCTCGACCAGCCGGTCGGTTACTTCCAGGGCGCTCATCTCCGGCTGGAGATCGTAGGTCGCGACCTTCGGCGAGGGCGCCAGCAGCCGCTCTTCGCCGGGGAAGGGCTCCTCGCGCCCGCCGTTGAAGAAGTAGGTGACATGCGGGTACTTCTCCGTCTCGGCGGTGTGGAACTGCCGTCGCCCATGAGCCGCCACGACCGCCGCCAGCGGCTCGCGCACCTCGATTGGCGGGTAGGCGGCGGCCGTCACCGGCAGGTCCTCTTCGTAGCGCGTCAGCGTCACGTAGTGCAGGTCGGTCGGCACGCGGCGGCGGGCAAAGCCGGCGAAGTCGGGCAGCAGCAGCGCCTGGCTGAGCTCGCGGGCGCGGTCGGCGCGGAAGTTGAAGAAGATGACCGTGTCGCCGTCAGCGATCGTCGTCGCCGGCCGGCCGTCGGCGGCGATGATGGCCGGCAGCATGAACTCGTCGGTGACGCCAGCGGCGTAGCTGGCTTCGATCGCCGCCGTGGCGCTGGCGAAGCGCGGCCCCTCGCCCAGCACCAGCGCGTCGTACGCCTTCTGGACGCGCTCCCAGCGCCGGTCGCGGTCCATGGCGTAGTAGCGGCCGGAGACGGTCGCTACGCGCCCGGTCCCGACCTGTGCCGCCGTCGCCTCCAGCTCCTGCAGGAAGCCGAGCGCGCTCTGCGGCGGCGTGTCGCGGCCGTCGAGGAAGGCGTGGATGGCGACGTCCGGCACGGCCTGGTCGCGCGCCAGCCGCAGCAGCGCCGCCAGGTGCGCGCCGCTGGCGTGGACGCCACCGCTGCCGATGAGGCCGAGCAGGTGCAGCCGCGCGCCAGGCCGCTTCGCCGCCGCCATCGCCCCCAGCAACGCCGCGTTCGCGAAGAAGCGCCCCTCGGCGATCTCCTTGTCCAGGAAAGTGATCCACTGGTAGACGATGAAGCCGGCGCCGAGGTTGAGGTGGCCGACCTCGGAGTTGCCCATCTGCCCGGCCGGCAGCCCGACAGCCTCACCCGAGGCGATCAGCTGGGTGTGCGGCCAGCCGGCCCACAGCCGATCGAAGACCGGTGTGTCGGCGTGCAGCACGGCGTTCCACGCGTAGTCCGGCCCCAGCCCCCAGCCGTCCATGACGATTAAGACGACCGGCCGCGGTGTCGCCATCCTGCCCTCCTGCGCCGTCGCCCCGCCCGGGCCGCGCGGCCCCGGCCATTATACGCGCCGCTCAGACCGCGCCGGCGCGGGGATAGCGGGCCGCAGGGGGCAACCGGTTCGTTGGCTGAGCGGAGCCGAAGCCAACGGGGACCAGATCGCTGGCTGAGCGGAGCCGAAGCCAACGGGGCCGGCGCGGAGCTGGCGTCGACTGCGCCCCGCCAGCGGCCACGAGCAGCGGCCTGGCGATGATGGCCTCGCTGCACGGTGGCCCACCTACCCTGTCCATCCCGTCCACCCCGTCCACCCCGTCCACACGTCAGCCCGGCGAACGCCCGGGCCACGCCGTCGTGGCCGCCAGCCGCGCCGTGACTGGGCACTGACAGACTGCCGGCCCGGGTCGCGGTAGTCCCAGATGGCGACCGTGGTAGACTCTGCCCAGAGCGACACCGGCGGCAGGAGGCGGCGATGGCCTCGCCTTTTCCCGGCATGGACCCCTACCTGGAAGCGCCCGAGCGCTGGGCCGGCGTGCATACGCGCCTGGTCACAGTCCTGGGCGATTTGCTTGCTCCGCAGATTGCGCCGCGCTTCTTTGTCGATATCGAGGAGAGCGTCTACGTACTCTCGCCCGATGACCCGGGGCGGCGGCTGATCCGGCCGGACATCGTCATCACCGAGGAAGCACTGGTGCCGGTCGGGCGACATGAGCCAAGTCGCATCAGCCAGCCACGTCTGTTGGAGCGGCCCCGACCGGTTGAGGTGCGCGCCCGTCACCTCGTGGTGCGCGATCGGCAGGCACGACGGGTGGTGGCGACCATCGAGGTCCTGTCGCCAGTCAACAAGGTTCCCGGTTCGACGGGGCGCGACGACTTCCTCGGCAAGCGCGAGCGTGTGATGCAATCACCGGTCCACTGGCTGGAGATCGACCTGCTACGCGCCGGGGCGCGGCCGCCGGAAGTGGCAGGCATGAGCGCGTACTACGCCCTGCTGCACCGGGCCGGTGCGGAGGACCAGCTTGAGGCCTGGTTCGCCGGGGTGCGCGACCCGCTGCCGACGGTGGCCGTACCGCTCGTCGATGATCTGCTGGACGTGCCGCTCGATCTGCAGGCAGCCGCGACGACGATCTATGAGCGCGCCGCGTATGACGTCGTCCTCGACTACACCCAGCCACCGCCCGCGCCGCCGCTGACGACCGAGGACGCCGCCTGGGCCGCCGACCGCATCGCCGGTTGGCGGGCGGCGCGTACGACCTGATCGCCCTTGCCTGGAGCCAGTCATGGCCTCGCCTTTTTCCGGCATGGACCCGTACCTGGAAGCGCCCGACCTGTGGGGCGGCGTCCATACCCGCCTGATTGCTATTCTTGGCGAGATGCTTGCACGGCAGGTCAGGCCGCGCTTCTTCGTCGATACCGAGGACAGCGTCTATGTCCTTGGTCCCGATGACCCTGGTCGGCGTCTGATCCGCCCGGATGTCATCATAGCGGAGGCGGCGCTGGTGCCGGCTGGTCGTCATGACGCCGGGCCGATCAGCCAGCCGCGCTTGTTGGAGCGACCGAGGCCAATCGAGCTGCGCGCTCGCCGGTTGGTTGTGCGTGATATGCGCGCCCGGCGCGTCGTGGCGACGATCGAGGTTCTCTCGCCCGTCAACAAGGCCGCTGGCTCAGCCGGGCGCGATGACTTCCTGGCGAAGCGCGAGCAGGTGATGCAGTCGGCGGCCCACTGGCTGGAGATCGACCTGCTGCGGGCTGGGGCGCGGCCGGTAGAAGTCCAGGGCGAGAGTGCCTACTACGCGTTGCTGCACCGTGCCGGCGGTGGTGACCAACTGGAAGCCTGGTTTACTGACCTGCGTGATCGCTTGCCGACAGTGGCCGTGCCGCTGGTCGACGATCTGCCGGATGTGCCGCTGGATCTGCAGGCGGCCGTGACGACGATCTACGAGCGCTATAGCTATGATGTGGGACTGGACTACAGCCAGCCACCACCCGCGCCGCCACTGACGGACGACGATGCCGCCTGGGTGGCCGACCGCATCGCCACCTGGCAGGCGGCGCGCCCGGCCTGATCGTCAGACTGGCGGCATGGGAGCCTCGATCGTGGCGCGCGCCAGGGCGATGGCCTCCGCCGTCGTCAGCGCCTGTCCGCGAAGGTGCCGGACGCGGCATCAGGCATCACGGCACCCCGTCGTCTACGTCCGTTCTTGGGAAGCATGCCATTGGTGGTAGCGCGCGTCAGGCTTCTGGCGACTGGCCTTGCCGCGCGGCGCGGGCCTGGCGCATACTCCGGAGCGGAGGAGCCATGCCGTCATTGCCGCCGCGTGAGCGTTGGGTGCGAATCACACCACTGTCGGCTGTCGAGGGCCGGACGCGGTGGCTGCCGGTCGCGGTGCTCCTGCTCGGCCTGTTGCTGGCGGCGCCGCTCGCCGCCCCGGCGCGAGCGGAGGGCAAGCCGTTCCGGCCGCCCTTCGCCACGCCGCCCGGACCGGGCACCTGGTTCGTCTCGCAGTGGTACGGCGCAACCATCTACGCCGCGCGCAACTGGCCGGTCTGGTACAGCGCCGGCCAGGGCGTTCATTTCGGCGTTGATCTGGCCACTGCCTGCGGCACTGAGGTTGTCGCCATCGGCGACGGCGTCATCGCTGCCGTCGATGGCCCCTACGGCTCGGCGCCACACAACCTGGTCATTCGCCACGCCAACGGCTACTCCTCGCTCTACGGGCACCTGGTCGAGCGGGCGCCGTGGCAGGTCGGCCAGTCCGTCAGCGCCGGCACCCCCATCGCCCGCACCGGCGACTCCGACGCGCCCTCGTGCGACCGCGCGCCGCACCTGCACCTGGAGATTCGCTACGACGACATGCGCCGCACGACCAATCCGATCCACCTGGTCGAGGCCGAGTGGGGCGACGCTACGCTCGGCATCCGCGACCAGGGCACCGTCTTCACCGTCGATCTCGATCAGCCGCTGCGCTGGCAGACGATCTACGACCAGCCCGATGTGGTCTTTGGCGGCCCGGTCTTCCTGCGCGGCAGCCGGACGTGGCCGCCATGAGCCGCCGCCGTCTGGTCGCCGCGTTGCTGGGCTTGCTGCTGCTGCTGGCGCCGCTGATTGCGCTCAGCGCCGCGGTTGCGGGTCCCTGGCCCACGCCAACCCGGCAGGCCATGGCCGTCGACACGCTGGCGACCTGGCCGCTGACGCCGGCTGAGTGCTGCGCCGGCGCGCGTTGGACGGCCGACAGCCGCCGCGTCACCTTCTATCGCCGGCCACCGATCGGCCCGGCCGGCGCCTGGACCGTCGATCTAACCGGCAGTCTCAGCCCGCTCTGGCCGCGCTTCGGCTTCATCAGCGCCAATGACGCGCTGATCGTCAGCGCCGAGGGTGAGACGACGCGCCTGGAGCGCTTCGACGGCAGCGTGGACCGCACGATCACGAACGGCGGTGTCGAGACACTGCCCTCACCCGACGGCAGCCAGGTCGCCTACTTCGCCTGGATCCAGGCCGGCGGGCGCACAAGCGATGCCGTCGCGCGCGTCATCGTCGTGCCGGTCGACGGCAGCTGGCCGCGTGGCCTGAACGACCTGGCGCGGCCCGACTACCTGCACTGGCTGCCCGACAGCCGGCGACTGGTCGCCTTCGGCTGGCAGCCGGACGGCACGTCGCCCGGCCTGTGGGTGATCGACGGCTTCACCGGCGTGGCCCAGCAGATCGTCAGCGCCAACTACCTGACGGCCATCGAGCCGTCGCCGGACGGCGCCTGGATCGCCTACCTGGCGACGCTCCAGCCCAACCCCGACGACAACGGCCTGTGGGTCGTGCGTCCCGACGGCAGCGAGCGGCGGCGGTTGCCACACACCCGCGCCGCGCGCTGGGCGGCCGACAGTCAGGCACTGCTAGCTGTGGCGCCGGCCCCCGGCGGCAAGGAGATCCACCGCATCGAGTTGGCCACCGGCTGGCGCAGCGTGCTGGTCAGCCGCGAGCAGGTCGACTTCGACGTCGAGGCTGACGATTGGCTGGTCGCGCCCGATGGCCGGCACATCGTCTACCGCTCGCCGCGCGATCGGGCGCTGTGGGCACTCCGAATCGTCCCTTGACGCGGCACGACCGGTGCGGAGCAGCAGTGTGACCCAGGCGCCAGCGCAACCAGCCCGCACTGGCCTCTTCTACGGCTGGATCATCGTCGCGGTCATGGCGGCCTCTGGCGCGCTGAGCATGGCGCTCGGTTCGCTCAACTTCGGCCTGTTCATCAAGCCGATGGGCGACGAGTTGGGCATCGGCCGCGCCGTCTTCGGGTGGGCGCAGTCGACGCGCCTGGTCGCCAGCGCGGCGACGGCGCCGGTCGTGGGCAATCTGCTCGACCGCATCGGCGCGCGGTTGCTGCTGGCGCTGGCGGCGCTCATCACCGGTGTGGCGCTGGTCGGCCTTGGCTTCATCACGGCTAGCTGGCAGATGATCGTCCTGTTCGGCGTGATGGGCCTGGTCGGCATGAGCGGGCCGGGGACGATCGTCACCAGCGTGCCAGTGACGAAGTGGTTCGTGCGCCAGCGCGGCAAGGCGCTCGCCTTCACCTCGCTCGGCGTGCCGATCGGCGGG
>JADLAZ010000286.1 GCA_020849725.1 Chloroflexota bacterium | reverse complement strand
CCCCCGACCACGGGCGCGCGCATTCAGGTCGTCCAGTTGGTCAGCGGTCAGGGTCACGCGGATGATCTTCGGCATGGCGGGCCCTCCTGCCCGCCATTGTACGAGACGCTTACCCGAAGCTGCTTAGTCGCGCGCGTCCGCTCCCTCGAGTGTCCGCCGCCGCAGGACGGTTCGGCCTTGCCCACGCGGCAGCGCCGCAGTCACCGGTGAGTGCCTTCCCTGTCCCATCCTGCATGCCGGCCACAAGCGCAGAGGCGCAGCCTGCTGCGCCTCTACCCGAATCATCGCCCTTGCTTGAGAGCCGGCGCGGCTAGCCCTTGCTGGCAGCGGCAAAGCGCTGCGCGACCGCACTCCAGTTGACCGTGTTCCACCAGGCGGCCAGGTAGTCCGGGCGCTTGTTCTGGTACTTCAGGTAGTAGGCGTGCTCCCAGACGTCGACGCCGAGGAGAGGCGTGCGCCCTTCCATCAGCGGGCTGTCCTGGTTGGGTGTACTCTCGACGAGCAGCTTGCCACCCTTGTCGGCGCTCAGCCAGGCCCAGCCGCTGCCGAAGCGGGTCGCGCCGGCCTGCTGCACCCTGGTCTTGAACTCGTCGAAGCTGCCGAAGGTCGAGTTGATGGCATCGGCCAGCGCGCCGCTCGGGGCGCCACCACCGCCCGGCCCCATGATCTGCCAGAACAGCGTGTGGTTGGCGTGGCCGCCGCCGTTGTTGCGCACCGCCGTGCGGATCGTCTCCGGCACTTTGCTCAGATCGCTGATGAGATCCTCGATGCTCAGCGCGGCCAGGCCGGCATGGTCTTTGAGCGCGGCGTTGACATTGTTGACGTAGGCCGCGTGATGGCGGTCGTGGTGGATCTCCATCGTCAGGGCGTCGATGTGCGGCTCGAGCGCGTTGAACGCGTACGGCAGCGGGGGCAACTCGTAGGCCACGGGTTCTACCTCCTCCATGCGGACCCCTCAGCAGCGGCCGGATCGTTCGGCAACGCGCTGCATAAGGCATGAGTCTACGGGCCGGGACTGGCCGGTGTCAATCGCGGCCGGCGTCAGGATAGAGTCGCATGTCCCGTGCCAACGAGTACGGCACGGCGTCTATCTCCCGTCCCGCTCAGGCAATCACAGCGCGCTGGAGGACGGTCACCAGCCCGCGCGCCGGCTCCACCCGCACCAGATCACCCGTGTGCAGCGTCGCCAGCGGGTCGGGGGTCAGCCGGTCCAGCAGCGGCACGCCGGCCAGCACCGCGCCCTGGACCATGATCGGGTTGGCCAGGCGGAAGATCAGCGCCGCCGGGACGACGCCGCGCGCACGCATGTCGAGCAGCGCCCAGGCCGTCGCCACACCGCCCTTGGCGGTATTGAAGACGCACACCTGCCCGATCAGGCTGACGCCGTAGAGCGCGTGCGTCGGGCGCGAGAAGCGGCCGGTGCGCCGATTGACGTCATAGCGAGCGCTGAAATTGTCGTCGCAGACCAGCGCTATCGCCTCGACCACCGGCCCGACGCCGGCGTGCCCCCGCAGCACGATCGCGCCCACGTCCAGCGCCTCTCCGCCGCTCACCACGGCAGCCGCCCGTCCAGCGCGGCCTGAATGCAGACGTCGGTCGGCCGCAGCACGGGGTTGTAGTCGTAACCGGCGATGATGTTCGCCAGCTTGGCCGAGTCGGTCACGATCGTGTGGTAGCCGAAGCGCTCGCCCAGCTCGCGTGGCGTCATCAGGTAGAAGCAGGTGCCGCTGACGAGCAGCCCGCCGGCCGCCTCGATCGCCGCCCGGTAGCCGAAGCGCTCAGCGAGCGCCTCGTTGTGGTAGTTCGTCGTCGCGATCAGGCGCACGTCAGGATGGACGCGCCGGCCGCGCAGCGCCCGCGCCAGATCGCGCAACTCCAGCAGCGACAGTTGCGGCGCGCTGAAGACGACCAGATCGGGCCGCTCGCTGGTGGGCGCGAACGAGCGGTAGGCAGCCTCGATGGCGCCCGGCTCGATGACCAGCCGGCGCTGGGGCAGCACGCCGCCACAGGCGGCCTCGACCGTCGGCGCCTCGGGCGTGACGCCGACCAGGTGAAACAGCGCCAGCGAGCCGAAGCTGGCCAGCGCTGCGCCGAGGTGCTTCAGCTCCTCGACCGACGGCCGCGCCTCCAAGCCGGTCAGCACTGGCACCTGCCAGTAATCGTTGACCAGCCGGCCGACGACGCAGCCGAGCGCGCTCCAGTCGGCGCGCGTGCGCGGCTGGTCGCGCACGTCCACCAGCACCGTGCCGCGCCGCTGCTCAGGCAGATGGTAGCCGTAGCGCGGCGTGCGACCGGTGATGCCGGCCGCCAGCGCCACTGGCCCGCCCTCGAAGTTGCTTCGCGCCCCGGCGACGCTGTTGGCGAAGATGACGGTGCCGGTGTCGCCCCAGGCCAGGTGCTCGCCGGCGGCCGGCGGCATGATCGTCTGGTAGTTGATGCAGGTGTCGACGATCAGCACCCCCATCCGCGCCAGCGCCACCGACAGCCGCTCCTCCAATTGAACCTGGCGCTCGTCCTGGCCAACCGCCTGCCAGCGCACCACGTCGACACTGCGCGGGTTGCAGGTCGTCGGCACGCGGACGCTCGCGCCCAGGTCGGCCATCTCCTCGATGAAGGCCAGGCCAGCGTCGCCCATCGACTCGATCTCGGCCATCAGGTGGGCCGACGCCACCGGCACGAAGTCCGGCGCACCGAAGAACTCACCGACCTCGCGCTGCACCTGCAGCGCCCGACGCACCGCTTCGCCCTGCGCGCCGGCCAGCATCGCTTCCTCGTCCGGTGTCAGCCGCATCGTCGCTCCTCGGGGCGGGGCCGTTGGCGGGCGGTTCAGGGTGTCAACCAGCCGGCCCCGTCGCGGCATGATACCAGTCGCGCTGCCGAGCGGCGTGGTCGACGCCGCCTCAAGCGTGACGTCAGTCCCGGTCCCTGCCCGCCGCGCAAGCGTGTGGCGCGCACCGGTGGCAGCCCCAGGGCGAATGCGTTCTAGGCTGGCGGGCAGCCGAGCAGGGCGAGGACGGCCTCGGGATGACGACTGTGGTAGCGCAAGCGCTCGGCGATCCGGTCGATCCCGGCGCGATGGAGCAGGCTGACGACGGCGCCGCGCAGGCAGGCCAGCACGCTCGGCCCCGCCCCGAGGTGGACCGGGCTGCGGTCCTCACCGAGCGTTTCATCCAGGACGTAGTGCAGGCTATTCTCGATCTGCCAATGGCCCCGCTTGAGGGCCAGCAACCGGCCGGCGGCGCCGATCACCGGCGGCAGGCTGGTGATGCCATAGTGGACGTGGTGCTTGCTGGCCCCGCGCTCGGTCCAGGTCCGCTCGATGCGCACGACCTGGGCCAGGCCCGGCCAGTCGAGGTAGGCTGGCAGGTCGGTCAGGTCGGTCGAGGCCAGCAGCCGGCGGGTCTCCAGCCGCCCGTGGCCCTTCTCGGTCGTCTCGGCCATGCGGCAGTCGAGCAGGGGGAGATCGCCGACGCCGGCAGGCGGGTCGAACAGGCGCCGGATGGCCGTGTGCAGCCACGGCTGGTTCTCCTTGACCAGCAGCAGATAGTCGCCGCCGGCGTCGAGCACCTGCTGGCAGAGCGCCCGTTGGCACAGCAGCGCATCGCCGGTCAGCACCCGGCCGCGCCAGTCGAGGCAGGCCAGCAGCGCCGGCGCGACGGTCAGTTCGGCCGCGGCCTTGTCGGCCCGCCCGCCGATGGGCAGTTGGGCCAGGACGGCGCGGTCGCGATGGCTGAAGGCGGTCAGGGCGTGGACGGGAGCACCGGCCGGGGCGGCGAAGGCCAGCCGGCCACGCTGGGCCTTGCCATCGACGCTGACCCCCTCCTCCCCGCGCGCTCGCGCGGCGGCGGGTGGTGGGTCGAAAACCTGGTGGAGGGCCGCCGCCAGCGCGACCGGGTCGAGGCGGCGGAAGAGGCGCTGGATGGTCGACTGATGGGGGGTCGTGGCCGTCGGGAAGCCGAGGGCGCGCTTGGTGGCGGCGTCCTGGTCGGCGCCCCATTCGGCGATGGCCTGCTCAGAGCGGTGGCTCGCCAGGATGGCCGCCACCGCCAAGGTCAGGACTGCCGGCAGGGGGAAGCGCCGGCCTTGGGCGCGGCGGGGGTCGGGCACGGCCGCCAAGGCGGCCTGGAGGTCGGGACTGGCCCAGCCGCGGGCGGGAGCGACGGCTGGCGCCAGGAGATCGAGCACGCTAGACTGCATTCGGCCCTCCTCTGCGACGAATAGTGCGCTTCACACACGCCTATCCTAGCAAAGGAGGGCTGCCCTGTAGAACGCATTCGCCCTG
>JADLAZ010000285.1 GCA_020849725.1 Chloroflexota bacterium | reverse complement strand
TCCCCGACCCCCGACCCCCCACCCCTCGTATACCGTCTCAAACGTCGAGTACAGATACGGCGTGGCGGCCTGGAACTCGGCGGCGCAGGTGTCGACGCGGGCGTAGGTCGGGCGGATGCCGGCGGCGTGGCGCCGGGCGCGCACGGCCGCCTCGGTCGTGTCGAGCAGCCGGGCCAGGTGACTGTCGGAGAACCCGTCGCGCTTGGCCGCCAGCAGGCCGGCGTCGGTGAGCGCAGCGAGGGCCGTACTGGCCAGGGTGTGCTCGCGGGCGGCCAGGCGGGCCAGATGGTCGCAGAACCACAGGTCGTAGCCAGTGGCCGCGGCCAGATCGTCCGGGGACAGGCCATCCAGAAGTGCGGCGTACGCGGCGAACAGTCGCTGCGGTCCCGGCGTCAGACCCAGATCGACGCCGACGCCGCTCGGGCGGCCCAGGCCGTCGCGGCCGTTCTCCAGCGAGCGGATCGCCTTGCCCAGCGCCTCGGCGAAGGTGCGGCCGATGGCCATCACCTCACCGATCGACTTCATTTGCGGGCCGAGGCGCGGATCGGCGCCGGGGAACTTCTCGAAGCCCCAGCGCGGCACCTTCACCACGACATAATCCAGTGATGGCTCGTAGGCGGCGACGGTGCGCTGGGTGATGTCGTTCGGCAACTCGTCGAGCGTGTAGCCAATGGCGACGAGCGCCGCGATCTTGGCGATCGGGAAGCCAGTTGCCTTGGAGGCCAGCGCCGACGAGCGGCTGACGCGCGGGTTCATCTCGATCACCAGCGTCTCGCCAGTATCGGGGTGTACGGCGAACTGGACGTTGCTGCCGCCAGTCTGGACGCCAACGGCGGCCATCACCCGGCGAGCCATGTCGCGCAAGCGCTGATACTCTTTATCGGTCAGCGTTTGGCAGGGGGCGACGGTGATGCTGTCACCCGTGTGTACGCCCATCGGATCGAGGTTCTCGATGCCGCAGACGACGACGAAGTTGCCGGCGCGATCGGTCATCACCTCCAGCTCGAACTCTTTCCAACCCAGCACCGACTGCTCGACCAGCACCTGATGGACCGGACTCTCGCGCAGGCCATGCTCGACGACGACGGCGAAGTCTTCCTCGCCGCGGGCGATGCCGCCACCGGCGCCGCCGAGCGTGAACGACGGCCGGATCAGCAGCGGGAAGCCGACGCGCGCGGCAATAGCGCGCGCCTCGGCCAGCGAGTGCGCCGTGCCGCCCTGCGGCACACCCAGCCCGATCGCTTCCATCGCCTCCTTGAATAGTTGGCGATCCTCGGCCAGTTGAATGGCCCGGATCGATGCGCCCAGCAGCGCCACGCCGTAGCGGTCCAGCACGCCGGCCTCGGCCAGGTCGATCGCCAGGTTCAGGCCGGTCTGGCCGCCGACGGTCGGCAGCAGCGCGTCCGGCCGCTCGGCGGCGATGACGCGCTCCAGCGCATCGACCGTCAGCGGCTCGATGTACGTGGCGTCGGCCAGCTCCGGGTCGGTCATGATCGTGGCCGGGTTGGAGTTGACCAGGACGATGCGCAGCCCCTCGCGCCGCAGCGCCTTGATCGCCTGCGTGCCGGCGTAGTCGAACTCACACGCCTGCCCGATGACGATCGGGCCGGAGCCGATGACGAGTACGGAGCGAATGTCCTGCCGCCGCGGCATTACGCCTCCTCACCCTGAGCCTGAAACCACGAATAGACACGAATGAGCGCGAATGAGAACGAATATCCGGCATGGAATTAGACGAAGCCAGCACCTTTCTTCTTTTCGGACCTATTCGCGTCCATTCGCGTCCATTCGCGGTTTCAACCCCGTGGTTCGCGACGGAGATGGGTGACGAAGGCGACCAGCACGTCGTCGCCGTCGTGGGGACCGGGGGCAGCCTCGGGATGATACTGGACCGACCACACCGGGCGATCGGTCACGACCAGACCCTCGACGGTCTGATCGTTCAGGTTCATCTGCGTGACTTGGACGTTGGCCGGCAGGCCATCCGGGTCAATGGCGTAGTTGTGGTTCTGCGACGTGATGCGCACCCGGCCGGTGACGACGTCGCCGACCGGCTGGTTGCCGCCGTGGTGGCCGAACTTGAGCTTGAACGTGCGCGCCCCCAGCGCCTGGCCGATCAACTGGTGGCCGAGGCAGATGCCGAGTGTCGGCACGCCGGCGTCGAGCAGACCGCGCGTCGCGGCGACGGCGTAGGGCAGCGCCGCCGGGTCGCCGGGGCCATTGGAGAGCAGCACGCCGTCCGGCCGCAGCGCCAGCGCCGCCTCGGCCGGCGTCGCCGCCGGCACGACCGTCACCCGGCAGCCAAAGGCCGTCAGCCGGCGCAGCATGTTGCGCTTGATGCCGAAGTCATACGCCACCACATGCGGTCGGCCAATTCCCTCTCCCTCGGGGAGAGGGCGAGGGTGAGGAACCTCTGACCCATACGCCCACGCCGTCGGCGTCGGCTCGCGCCACGCGTAGATGGCGGGGCAGGTCGCCTCACGCACCAGGTCGCGTCCCTCCAGGCCCGGCCAGGCGCGGGCGGCGGCCACCAGCGTGCCGGCGTCGGCGTCGGGTCGCGCCGACAGCGCGCCGCGCAGCGCGCCAAACGTGCGCAGGTGCAGCGTCAGCGCGCGCGTGTTGATGTCGGCCAGGCCAGGGACATCGAATGCGCGCAAGTAGTCGTCCAGCGAGCGGCGGCTGCGCCAGTTCGAGGTCACGCCGGTCAACTGGCGGACGATGAAGCCTTCCACCTGCGGCCGGTCGGACTCCTCGTCCTCGGGATTAATGCCGGTGTTGCCGACCTGGCTGACAGTCATGACGACCATCTGGCCGCGGTACGACGGGTCGGTCAGCACCTCCTGGTAGCCGGTCATCGCGGTGCAGAAGACGACCTCGCCGACGCGCTCGATCGGCGCGCCGAAGCCCTGGCCGCGCCAGATGGTGCCGTCCTCCAGTGCCAGGATGCCCATGCCGCGCTGCCTCCGCCTGGGTGCGTCGCCGGACGTGGTCGGGCCGCGCCGCGACGGGGTGGGGCGTTGCGCGCCGGGGGCCGGGCGCGGCGCGGCCCCTCGCGCCCCCGCGGGCTGCGATTGTATCACACGACCGATCAGTAGCCCGAACCAGCTGGCGTAGGGCGACCGATGATCAGCGCCTGACGATGTGGCGCCGGCTCAGGATCGCGCTATATTGGGTTCAGGCCGGAGGCACCCTAGGATCCGCCGGGGCTGGCGTCGTCGCTCGCTTCATCCGGAGGTCGCCCGTGTCTGAAAAGCCCTACGAGCATGCCTACATCGCGAAAGTCTGGGAGCACCCGCGCCTGTGCGTGGCGCTCTTTGGTGTCCAATTCCACACATCCGAGGGGCAGCGCCGCTATGACGAGGCCAACATCCAGCCGGAGCTGTTCACCGCGCTGGAGCAGGCGGCCAGCGACGGGCTGCTGCTCCACAATCGGCTGATGATGACCGACGAGGGGCCGGTGCTGATGCAGTACTGGCGCTCCTACGACGACATCGAGCGCTGGGCGCGCGCCATTCCGCACTCGCGCTGGTGGAAGTGGCTGCTCGACAATGCTGGCCCCGACGTCAGCTTCTACCACGAGATCTACCAGCCCCGCACCGCCGAGGCGATCTACGAGGTTGGCTGCAAGCCAGTCGGCCCGGCGCTCTTCTGCGGCACCGCCCACGTCCACGGCGGCGAAGGCCGCTCCAAAGAGCGCCAGCAGCGCTTCATCGAGGCCCAGGACTCGCTGCCGCGCGACTAACCGGCATGCCGTGGTGGTGTGTCTGGCGGCATCGGGCAGCGTGGGGCGAGCGCCGCGATGGCGTCCGGCAGCGTCGCCAGCCGGTCGGGCAGGTGCGTGTCCGACACCAGGCCAAGCGTGACGACGCGCTGCTCCGCCGGCGCCATCCCTACACGCCGGCGACGATGACGATCGAGCTGCGCGAGGCCCGCTGCCGGATCGCCCGCGCCGCCCGGTACTCCTCCGACTCGTACCAGGCACGCGCTCGCTCGACGCTGTCGAACTCCAGCACCACCAGCCGCCGCGGCCGCCAGTCGCCCTCCATGACCTCGGTCGCGCCGCCACGGACGATGAAGCGCCCGCCATAGGCCGCCAGCGACGCCGGTACTAGCTGCCGGTACGTCTCATACTCCACCGGGTCAAGCACCTCGACATCCGCGATCACGTAGCCGGCCATGGTCCCTCCACACGCGAGTGATGAGTGATGAGTGATGAGTGATGAGTGATGAGTGATGAGTGGGCCTTGTGCCCCTGGCAGCGAGGCTTCAGCCGGTCGGGCAGCAGGAGCCGGCTCATGCAGGGGGCACGGCATCGAGATTCACTCGCCGATCTCACGTTCGACGGCGGCGATGGCGGCCGCGTCGGCCAGCGCGCCGATCTCGACGCGGAAGCGGCGCGCCTCGCCCGGCGCGATGGTCTGGAGCGTGCCCTCGGCGCGGGCCGCCGCCCGGCCGTGCCAGTGGCCGTTGTTCGGCTCCAGCCCGACGACATAGGCGCCCTCGCCCAGTTGCTTCCACTGCCACAGCCAGGGCAGCTCGCGCTGGTTGAAGCGGATGACGATGCCGCAGCCGCGCCCGCCGTCGAAGGCGCGGTTGACCAGCGCCACCGTCACGCCGCCGTCGGACCGGGCGCGGGGAAGGTGCCGGTAGACCTGCTCGGCGAAGCCGGGCGTCGGCGGCTGATAGCGGCCCAGGCTCGCCCGGCCGGCCTCGGCCACCGCGTCACGGGCCTCGACGCGCTCATCGCTGGTCAGCAACCGCGACTCGGCGTCGACCACCGGCCAGCCGGGGTTGATGTGGTAGAGGAGCATGAACCCCTCCGGCGCGAAGCCGAGGTTCTCCAGCCGGTCCTCGATCGTCAGCGTATCGGCGCCGAGGCGCGTGCTGATCCGCCGCGTCAGGCGCAGGTTCTCGCCGAACAGGCGTGTCTCGCGCAACTGCCCCTCGCACCAGAGGACGTACTCGTCGCCCTCCCAGTCGGCGCCGTAGGCGACGCGCGCGGCCGGCGTGTAGCTGGCGCGACCGTGCAGGCCGTGCGGCTCACCCTCGTCATCAGTGGCGGCGCCGGTGTTGCGCAGGCCGCAGGTCGCCAGCAACCCGCCGTGAAAGCCGCGCAGCCAGCCCAGCCCGGCCGCTTCGTAGAAGGCCGGCGCGATCGGGCCGGTCGCCGAGCGCCAGGCCAGCGGCTGTCCACGGAACTCGGCCAGGCCGATGTCCATGCCGCGATCGACGAGCAACTCGAACTGGAAGCCGCTGCCGGTGCGAAACAGCAACGCGCGCACGCCACGCGCCGGGCCATCGGCGTACTCGTAGCTGGTGACGCCGGCGATCTGGTCCATGTCGCCGACGCGGCGGGTCAATTCGGCGCGCGTCCAGTCGCGTCCGTACAGTCGTGCCATCGTCGCCCTCCTGGTGGGGTTGGGCGCCAGGGGCGCTCCCTGGGCGACGCCGCAGGAACCGACGAGCCGCCTGAAGGCGCCAGATGCAAGGCTTGGCGACGATAGCAGCGCCCCTCGTGAGTGTCAATCACGGGTCATGCAGCGAATTCTACACAATCCTTGATAGATGATTATCACGTCTGTATTCTCACTCATGAGACTCATCCATCGGACATGACGCCCCGACACCGCGCAGGCAGCCGCCCTTTCAGGGGCGGCATAGCGAAGCCGTGTGCACCATGTTCGCGACACAGCCAGCCTGGAACATCACCGGCGACCAGAGAGAGTGCTGGGTGCCGGAGAAGAAGACCTCCGTTGCCATTTCCCAGCCTTCAGCCCCTATCGCGGCGCGATAAACTCCATCGGGTTGCGATTGAGCTCCTCGGTCCCGGTCTGCTCCCAGACCTGGTAGTTGAGCATCGGGCCGGGCGCCTGGCCGCTGCGTCCGAGCGTGCCAATCTGGTCGCCACGACGCACGGCCTGCCCATCGGCGACCGGCACCTGGTCCAGATAGCCGTAGGTGGTGATCCACTGACCGGCCCGCACGACGACCAGATTGCCGAGCAGGCGCGTGTTGCGTACCACCTTGACCGTGCCGTCGTGGGTGGCATAGACCGGTGTCCCGAGCGCGTCACGGTTGCCGACGACGCCGATATCGATGGCCCCGGTCGGTCCCGGCCCACCATTGGCGACGTAGTCGCGCACGATGATCCAGTCGTTGCGCTTGACCGGCAGGCCGACCGGGCGGGCGCTCGGGCCGAGCGCCAGGGAGGACGGCGTAGCCGCGCTGGTTGGAATGGCGGCTGCGGGTGCGGCCGGTACGGCTACCGCGCGCGTTGCGGCCAGGGGCGGAGCGATCGCCTCGGCTCGGCCGCCGAAATCACTGAGCGCGGAGCGGCTGTCGCGCCAGGGCGCCCAGGCCATCAGGCCCAGCGCCAGCACCAGCACACCGGTAGCGAAAATCGGAGCGATCACGTTGCGGGCGCCACCACCGGCATCAGCACCGGTGTGCGCACCCTCCGACAGCGCCTCGGCCTCCTCAATCGAGCCGGCAGTGCCGGGCCGACCGAGCGGCATGGCTTCGCGAGTCCAGGTCATTGTTCTGTCTCCTTCATCATCACTGCGTTGCACCGACCACCGCCGTGTCCGCCGGTGCGAACGGGCGGCGACCGCGCGCCACGGCTGCCGCGATCAGCGGCCCGGTCATCACCTGGGCCAGCGCCACCTCGTCGCGCCGGCGAAGCAGCGCCGCACCGGGCGGCAGCGCCGGCACGAGCCGCGCGGCCGCCGGCGTCCAACCCAGCGCCTCAACCAGTTCGTGTGGCCGGGCTGCTGGCTCGGCGAAGGCCGCCCGCGTGCCGGCGTGCGCTAGCACCACGCGCCCCGTCTCGGTACGCACCAGATCGGCGCTGGCCCCCGCCGCCAGCCACAGGCGCAGCCCTTCCGCGCCGCCAGCCCGGATCAGGTCGATCAGCGCTGCCGCCGCGCGTGGGTCGTGCAGCAACGTTTCGCCACCGTCGACGACGACGGTCAGTCGCCGTCGCCACGCTGTCGTGTCCAGCGCGCGCGTGCGGCGCAGCCGGCGGACCAGCCAGGCCAGCACGGCCGGATACGATTCTGAATCGCCGCCGGCCCAACCGATGGCCGTCAGCGGCGCGGTCGCCGCCAGGTCTGGTGGGGGACTAGCCAGCCAGCGCCAGCGCCCGGTGAGCGCCTGCCGCAGCGCTCCGGCGGCCGTCTCATAGCCACTGCTCTCCAACTGAGCCACCACGGCCGCCAGGCTGGGCGGCTGGCCGCGGTCGAGAAACGCCTGACCCGTCTCCACCAGCCCGGCACGCAGATCGGCGCCCAGGCCCGGCATGTTGCCGGGCAGCAGCCAACTCAGCGCCACGGCGCTTTCCTCAAGCCACGTCAGCCAGCCGGCGCGTGTGTCCATTCGGCAGCCGTCGGCAGCGACCGGGTCCACCCCATGGTCGCCCTCCGGACCGAGCCAGAGCGCGTGGCCGCCGGTGGCGCTCGCCAGCGCCGTCCAGTCGTCGCCGGCCTGCAGGGCCAGCACCGGCTGCCCGCGCCAGGCTGTCTCCAGCGCCCAGCTCTGCAGGGCTACACGCGCATCGGCTGCCGCACCCGTGGTCAGCAGGTGGTCGTCGCCGGCGAGCAGCGCGGGGGTCAGCAGGGGCGCACGCTCCGGCGTCACCAGCGTGGCCGGCCAGCCAGCCGCCGGTTGGCCCGGCGTGACGGCCCACCAGGCCAGCGGCGCCACCTCGGCCGCGGTTAGCACCATCGGTAGCCGATCGACGGGTGGCGGCTGCGTTAGGGGACCGATCGCGCGCCAGGCGTGCTCGACCGCCAGCCGGCCGCGCACTGGCGCCAGGCGCATACCTAACCGGCCAAAGGCTGCGACGAGCGCGGCCCCAGCTACCGGCTCGCCATGCACCGCCACCCACATCCCGACGTGGCGCAGATGCTGCCCGCCGGCGTCCAGCGCCGCCAGCCGCTGCGCCAGCTCCGCGTGGGCGCGCTGCAGAACCCGCAGGCTGGCGCGAGCCAGTGGGCGGCCCTGAGCGGCTGCTCGGGCCAACCTCATTTCGGTAGCCCGCAGCGCGCGGGCCGTGGCGCGGCGCTCGGCGGCCGCGTCGTCCGGCGGCCAGCAGTGCAGGCTCAGGTCCCAGTCGACATGCGCGAGCGATGGCTCGGCCAGCAAGTGGCGTACCCAGCCGACCTCCACCAGCGGTGGTAGGTCGACCACCCGCCACAGGGACACTGGGCGCCCGCCGGCCCGCACCAGCCGGTCGGCGGTGACATGCAGGTGGGCCGGCGCCAGCCACGACGCCGGCGCTGGCTCGTCGCGACTGGCCAGCGCCGGCAGGTCGTCGGCCCCAGCCCACTCCCGCAGCCAGGCGGCCAGCTCGGCCAGGTCGAGCGCCCGCGCCCCACCGGGCAGACGCTGGGTCAGTGGTTCGATTCGTCGCCAGAGCAGGGCCGGACTCGCCGCCGAGACGACGAGGGCCGTGTCGACCCGTGCCAGGCCAGCCGTCAGCCGCTCGTCGATCAGCGACCGCGCGTACTCACTCGCGATCGTCGCTCGCGGCTCCGCGCCGGCCAGGTTGGCGCCGGCCAGCGCCGACCAGCCGGCCACCGCCGGTCCCGGGTCCAAGCCACGCCGGCGCAGGAGCACCTGTGATGGCGGGCCGACCAGCGCCACAGCCAGAGCCGCCAGCGCCGATTCGACCGCCGCCGGCTCGTCGAGCCAGAGCCGGCGCCCGTCCAGCGCCAGCACCGCCGCCAGCCGGCCGCGCCGGCCGGCGATGGCGCCGAAGGTGCGACCGGCCGGCGAGCGCACTGGCAGCAGGCCGCTCAGCCCCAGCCGCGCCGCCGTCGCCTGCCGCTGCTGGCGCAACCGCCAGGGCCAGGCCATCAGCCGTGCCGCCTGGCGGTGCGTGACGCTGGGCCAGCCACCGCCGGCCGCGCTGCCGTCGCCGGCGTCAGCCAGGCCTCCAGCCAGCGTCGCGGCCACGGCAGCGCCAGCAGCACCGTCACGGCCAGCGCGACCACGGCGGCCAGCGCCGCCAGGCCGTTGCCGAGCGCCAGCATGCTGACTAGCCCCACGAGCGCCACGACGATCGCCCCCTCCCGCCACCAACTTGGCCCGCGCACCGGCCGGCCGGTGCTCAGCGCATACACCGGGCCGGTCCATCTCTCCAACGGCCAGTCGGGCTGGCTGGCGTCGCTCGCGAGGGGTGCGGCAGCGCGTGGTGGCCGGACCTCAGCCAGCGGTGACATGGGTCGCACCGGTGCGCCAGCGGGACTGGCCCCTCCTCCGCTCATGCGCGCCAACCGTCGCCGGCGGGCGGGAGTAGCGACGACAACGACCGGGCGGTCTCCGAGTGTCAGCGGCAGGCTCATTGGTTCCCTCCCCGTTGATCGATTTACACGCGACCGGCGCGCCAGTCGCCCACCAGTCGACGGACCGTGGCGATATAGGCGGCCGGGTCGTTGCCGTCGCCGGCCGGAGCGTAAACTGGCACGATCGTCTCGACGGTCAGCAGGCTCCACTCACCGACGTAGAGGCGGCCGATCAGGCGGTACCAGTCTTCGACACCCTCGCGCCAGGTGGCATACTTGCGATAGCCCTTGTGATTGACATAGCCGGGTGTGGCTCGAATGTTGCCGACCGAGCGCGTCTCCGTGGCCATGCCCTTGGTGCCAGCGCCGCTCTCGACGACGAAGAAGGCCAGACAGACTGCCGGATCGAGGCCATAGCGCTCGCCCAGATCGTAGATCGCCTGCGCCTCGTCGGCGGCCGGCGAGCCAGCCTGGCGCAGCACGCGCCGGATCGTAGCCACGTCGATGCTGGGCGGGCGGACGACCGCCAGTCCCTGGCGATCGTACTCCGGGGCGCTCACCGGCCGGCGCAGCGGCTCGGCCACGAGGGCCGGTGCGGCGATGGCCCGGGCCGGTCCCGCTCCCAGCCCATCCAGTCCCGACGAATAGGTGCTCAGGCGCGAGGTCGCGCTCATTGGGGCCGGCTCCAGCAGAGCCAGCACGAGCAGGGCACAGCCGACGAGTGTCGCCAGCGCCAGGAAGCGCGCGAGCATCACTTGCCCCCTTCCAGCGTGCGCTCGACTGCCGGCCGCTCGGCGCGTGTCATTAGCCGGAACTCGCCTCGGTCGTTGATGTAGACCACTTCCTCATTCTTCACCCGCAACAGCAGGTCGGGGTGGCTGTCCCCGTTCACATCGCTCAGGCGCATCGTCGCTACCGTCAGGTCCTCGTCCTTGCCGACCAGATACGGACCGGCGATGGTGCGGATACGAGCGGGGTCGCCGCCGGGTATCTCAATGACCGTGATGCGGCGGTTCAGATTGGTCGCCATGAGCTGGGTCGGGATGCCTTCGCCATCGCCGTGGCCCACGAAACCGGCCAGATGCGTCGTGCGCGGCCGGCCATAGCGCAGGTCGTCCAGGCGCACGCGTCCCCAGTCGACCAGTGCTGCGCCACCAACGAGTACCACCAACCCGGCCACCGCGATCGCCACGACCCGCAGCATCCAGCTCGGCGTGCCTGTCGTCGCCAGCCGATCGGGCTGGCGCGGCGCGGCTGGCACGTGATCGGGGGCGAGGGTCCGCGGCCGCTCCGGCTCGAGCAGCATCGGCCCCGGTTGGCGATCGGTGGCCGCCCACAGACGGTCCATCTCGTCGTCCCAGGGCACCGTCGCGCGGCGGATGGCTTCCATTGGTATTCCCTCCAGCGAGCGCCCCGGCGGTCAGCCGGCGCGGCGAGTGTCCTGAGCCGAGCAGTCGGCGTCGCGCTCGGGTCCGGCGACGCCATCGGGATGACGCCCGCAGTGTAACAGAACACTTGTTCTCATGCAAGTGGGAATCGAATAAATGTTCTGATGACTCCACGCCAGGTGCGGTGCAGTCCGTTCCGACCGGCCACCGGTGGTCGAGGCGCTGCTCGGGGCGCCGGCCGGCGTGCTAGACTCGGACGGGCGGCAGGGCGGACCACATCGGTCGCCATGACTTGCCGCACAGCTGGATGGACACGGCAGGTGGAGGTCAGCGTGACGAAACGCGGTAGCCTGGGCGCGGCGCTGCTTGCCAGTGGCGCGCTCACCGGTGCGGCGCTGGCGGCCTACCGGGAGCTGCTGCGCCGCCCGCAACCGCGCACCCATGGCGCCGCGCCCCTTCCAGGCCTGTCGGCGGCGGCCGATCTGGTCCGCGATGCGTGGGGCATCCCGCACATCCGCGCCGCCAGTCTGGCCGACGCCTGCGCCGTGCAAGGCTTCGTTCACGCTCAGGACCGCCTCTGGAGCCTGGAACTGAACCGCCGCGCGGGCGCCGGGCGACTGGCGGAGCTGTTCGGCCCGATTGCGTTGCCGGCGGATCGCTTCTTGCGCCGGATCGGCCTGCGTCGCGCCGCTGAAGCCGAGTTAGCCGCGCTCGACGCGCCAACCCTGGTGCTGCTGGAAGCCTATGCCGCCGGGGTCAACGCCGGCATAGCAGCGCTGCCGGCGCTGCCGCTCGAGTTCCGGCTGCTGCGCCACCGGCCAGAGCCGTGGCGGGTGCTCGACTCGCTGGCCTATGCCAAGATGCTGGCCTGGACGCTGAGCGGCAACTGGGAGAGTGAGTTGCTGCGCACGCGCTTGCTGGCGCGCCTCGGCCCGGAGCGCGCCGCGCGGCTGGAGCCAGGCTACCCGGACGACCATCCGCTGACGACACCTGAGGCGTCGGCAACGCTGGCGCGCGACTTGCTGGTTGACTACGAGCGTGCCATGCCCTTCCTGGCCCAGTTCAGCGGCGGCGCCAGCAACGCCTGGGCCGTCAGTGGCCAGCGGTCGGCGACCGGCGTACCGCTGCTGGCTGCCGACCCGCACCTGGCACTGCAAATGCCGTCCGTCTGGCACGAGATTCACCTGACCACGCCCGAGGCCGACATGGCCGGCGCCGACGTCCTCGGCCTGCCCGGCATCGTCATCGGCCACAACGGCCACATCGCCTGGGGGCTAACCGCCGCGCCGGTCGACGTGGAGGATCTGTACATCGAGCGGTTGGACCCCGCCGACCCCACCCGCTATGAAGTCAACGGCCAGTGGCAGCGCGCCCGCGTCATTGGCGAGGTGATCGCGGTGCGCGGTCAGGCGCAACCGGTTATCGAGGAAGTTCGGGTCACTCGCCACGGGCCGATCGTCACGCCGCTCAAGACGAGCCAGGCGGCGCTGGCGCTGCGCTGGGTCTGCCACGAGCCGGACCGCCTGACAACGGTCCTGCTGGCGGTGCCCCTGGCGCGCGATTGGGCCGCCGCGCGCCAGACGCTGGCCGGTCTGGTCGGACCGCCGATCAACGTTGTCGCTGCCGACCGCGGTGGCACGATCGCCTACCAGCTTGCCGGCGCCGTGCCGACTCGGCCCGGTGGCGGCGGCCTGCTGCCGGTGCCGGGCTGGACCGATCATCACGAGTGGGGGGCGCCGATCCCGTTCGACGAGCTGCCGCACGTCGTCAACCCGCCGGGCGGTGTCGTCATCACCGCCAACCACCAGCCCAGCGGGGGTGATCGTCACTATCTCGGGCACGACTGGTCAAACGGCTATCGTGCCCGCCGCATCGCCGACCTTCTGGCCGACAGGGAGCGGCACACCGTCGCCGACTTCGCCCGGATGCAACAGGATGTGCTGTCGCTGCCCGGCCTGCGGCTGATGGGGCGCCTGGCCGACCTTGACCCGGCCTGGCTCAGCCCGGTGGCCGCCCAGGCCCATGACCTGATCCGCGCCTGGGATGGCGAGATGCGCGCCGAGTCAGCCGGCGCTGCCGTCTATGGCCGGCTGATGCCGACACTGCAGCGCCGGCTGTATGGCGAGGCGTTGGGCGAGGTACTCGACGAGTTTCTCGGCCTCGGCCAGCACGACATTGGCAACATCAACATCTTCTGGGGTCGCACCACGCCCCTGACGCTGGCCCTGCTCGACGAGGCTGACCTTGGGGGCCTGACGCCGCGTATCGACCACCATCCGGCCGGCGCGTCGCGCCCGCAGGCCCTGCTGGTGGCGGCGCTGGAAGAGACGGCTGCCGATCTATCCCGGTTGCTGGGACCGAACCCCGCCGCCTGGCGTTGGGGCGCGCTCAATCGCGTCACCTGGCGCCATCCGCTCAGTGCTGTCAAGGGCCTGGCGCCGCTGCTCAACCGCGGACCCTTTGAATTGCCGGGCGATCTCGATACCGTCAACTACGCCGCGACGCTGCCTTACCCGGTCGACGGCACGGCGACGCAAGCCTGGCTGCCGGCCTATCGCCTGGTCGTCGACCTCGCCGACCCGACGCGGTCAATTGCCTTAATGGCCGGCGGCGAGTGGGGTCAGCCCGGCAGCTCGCACTACGCCGACCAGATCGGCGCCTGGCGCTCCGGTCGCTACCACGCGCTGCTGTACGACTGGAGCGCGATCGAGAAAGCCGCCATCCACCGCCTGGTGCTCCTGCCGGCGCTGGGACCGGTGTAACCAGCACGGTGGGCGCTTCGCCGTGTGACCGTGCCGCCTGAACGCCGCGGCTGGCTGCCATCGCGCCTACCAGGTTGCCACGCAGTACCGGCTCTGAATGAGAGAGTGCCGACGCCAGGTGGTGTGGCGCCAGGTGGTTGCCGTTCCAGGTCCGGATGGGGCTGGTAGTGCGGCGCCAGGGCAGCCGCGAAACGGCCAGCGAAGCTGGCCGCTGGTTTGCCGAGCGGCCGCTCAGTGTGCTAGCATCGCGCCAGCGGTGCGACAGGCTCTCGGTGTGTGGATGAGGTGATCGGCCGCATTGCCGAACGCAGATTTGCGATGCGTCTCACTGCCTGGCCCGTCGACGATCACGAGCACAGAAGGGCGCGCTGATGGCTCGCATCCGACCCTTGACCAAAGATGAGGTGTCCGGCGATCTCCATGAGGTCCTCGCCGCTGGCGAGCAATGGATCGGTCAGCCGGCGATCTCGATGGGTATTCAGGCCTACGCTCCACCTATCCTGGAAGCCAGCCGTATGCTCGGCGCCGCACCGGCAAAGAGCGGCCTCTTGAGTGCTCAATTGCGCAGCCTGGTCTGCCTACGAGCAGCGGAGATCGTCGGTTGTCCTTTCTGAATGGACACCAACGCTGCCGGGAGCAGCGCCAATGGGGCCAGCTTTGAGAAGATCGCCGCCCTGGAGTCATTCCGCGCCAGCGATCTGTTCAGCCCCGCAGAGAAGGCCGCGCTGGAACTGACTGAGGCGATGACGCAGACACCGGCGGTGGTCACCGACGCCATCTTCGACGCGCTGCGGCCGCACTTCACCGAGCCAGAGTTGGTCGAGTTGGCGGCCACCATCGCAATGGAGAATTACCGTGCGCGGTTCAATCGCGCGTTCGATGTCGAAGTCCAAGGACTCTGCCAGATTCGTGGCGTGGCCCTGCCACCACCATTGCAGAGGCTGATCGATGACGCCGATGACCGCTAAATCCGAGGCGCTCCGCCGCCTGCATGATGGCCCGCGCATGCTCGTGTTGCCGAACGCCTGGGATGCCGCGAGCGCCCGGGCATTCGAGGCGGTCGGGTTCACGGCAATCGCGACAACTAGTGGCGGGGTCGCTGCCACGCTCGGCTACCGTGATCACGAAGAGACGCCCGCGGATGAGATGTTCGCTGCCGTGGCACGAATCGCAAGCGCGGTGACGGTCCCAGTCACGGCCGACCTGGAGGCGGGCTATCGCTTGCCGCCCGCGGTCGTCGCGCAGCGCGCGATCGCTGCCGGAGCCGCCGGCGTCAACCTGGAAGATACTGATCACCATGCTGGTGGGATGCTCGTCGAGGCGGAGCGCCAGGCAGAATGGCTCGCTGCGTTCAAGGCGGCGGCCCGGGCGTCCGGTGTTGACGTCGTCCTCAACGCCCGCGTCGACGTCTTCATGCGACGGGTCGGGTCCCCGGAGGAGCAACTTGCAGAAGGGATACGGCGTGGTCGGTTGTACCGCGCCGCTGGCGCCGATTGCCTCTATCCGATCGGGTTGGGCGATGAGGCGAGAATCGCCCCCTTCGTGGCGGGCGTAGGCTGCCCGGTCAACATTATGGTGCGCAGAGGTGGTCTGTCGCTCGCGCGTCTGGCCGCGCTCGGCGTGCGCCGGGTGAGCTACGCTACCTCACTGTTCCGCGAGTCGTTGGCGATGATCGAGCAGATGGCCAGCGAGCTGAACACGACCGTTTCGAGTGAACTCGGGGCGTCGTAAGCGGTCCTCTGGGCGCACTCAACGAGCGGCGCCTCGCTCCGCCCGCCGCACGCCTCCAGCAGCACCGAGAAGAAGCGACCGTCGCGCCTCCGCGGCGCCTCGGCAGGTCGATAGCGCTTACCCGCGCGACATACCGGCCGCGCCCATTGGCCATCACTGCGTCGCCTTGCCGGGCGCCGGCGGCGGGGAGAGCCGACCGGCGCGCCAGTGCAGGCGGTCCTGAGCGATCAGCCAGCCGACCCAGCCGAGGGCGAGTTGACCCAGGGCAAGCCAGGCAAAGACCAGCGTCGATAGGAGCGCCATCGGCAGTAGAAGACGGGCGTCGACCCAACCGGGCAAGGCGTCGATGCTCGCCTCCAGCGCGGCCAGGGGCGCGCGCATCGCCACAACACGCTGCTGGGCAGGCTGCACGACCGAGTCGATGTTCGCTGTCTGTCGGACGATCGTGTCGGCGACTTCCTGGCGCGTATCGAGGCGCGCGCCGGCGACGCGCGTGTTGAGCGCCGCGACGTGCGTTCGAGCGGTGGCCATCGCCTCGTTGACGAATGCGATCTCGGACGGCTGGATCATTGGCAGGTTAACACCCGGCACGCGGTTGGCCAGCCGAATGGTGCTGTTGAGCGACTCGATCCGGTCGCGCATCGTGTCGGCGGCATCGGTTGCCCGCTCGATCGCTGGCGACAACTCGTCGCGGATCTGGTCGACGACTCCGCGCACGGCGCTGTTGAGGGCCGTCTCGCTCAGGTCGCGGGCGGCAAATCCCTGGCTACGCTCGCGCACAGCCTGGGTGTGCTGAAGTGTGGCCGTCAGCCGGTCCTCGACCCGACCCAGGCCGCTATCGACGCCTGCGGTCAACTCCAACACCCGCGTCGCCACCTGGCGCACTTCGTTGTAAATGAACGCCCGGAGGAACCAAACGCCAGTCACGGCCGCGAGGCAGCCGACGAACATGAGCGCCGACACCACGATGATCGCGACGCCCCCCACCTTGCGGCCGGTTGGCATGATGGCTACCCTCCTTCGAGCGTTCGGGCACATCGGAGCAGCCGCCGGCTAATGGTGGCCACTGACCGCCAAAATGGAGGATACACGCAATGGCCGGCCTGTGGATGAGTGTGGTGGTCAGTGAGTGGCAGGCAAGGCCATCGAGAGGCGTCATGCCGGCGCACACCGCGGTGATGCACTGGTCCGGCGCGACCGACCCTGGTCTACCAGCTGGCGCCCAGCGCCTCGTCAGTCGGCGATGACGGCCGGCGTCGGCACCGCGGCCACTGGACTGGCCGGCTGGCGCCGCTCGCCGCCGAACAAGGCGAAGATGATGCCGACGAAGGCGACCAGTGAGAAACTCAGTATCGCCAGCGTGACGCCCTGGAGCGCATTGGCCTGACCGCTCGCTCCTGCCCGCGCCTGCTCAGCTACCAGACCTAGCACGCCGGCCGCCAGCGCCACGGCAATCGTGTGCCCGAGCTGGCGCGACGTCTCCAGCATCCCCGATGCGAACCCGCTGAGCCTGGCCGGCAGAGCCGACATCGCCGCCGTGTTGTTGGCCGACTGGAAGATGTTGGTCGCCAGGCCGACGCCGACCAACAGCAGTCCCATGCTCAGGTCGCCCATCGTCGCCCCGCGCAAACCGAGGAGGCCCATGCCGACGCCAATGATGCCGAGCATCGCCGGTGCGATCAGGCGCGAGCGCGTCCGGTCGTACAGCCAGCCGCCGAAGAATGAGGCGGCCATGCCCGCGATCTGCATCGGCGCCAGCAGCGCGCCAGTCGTCGCTGCTGAGCGGCCGAGGCCCTGCTCGACCAGGAACGGCACCAGGAAGATCGACCCCATCATCGTCATGTGCAATGTCAGGTTGGCCAGAATCGCCATCGTGAAGCGCCGGTGCCGGAACAAGCCGAGCGGCATCATCGGCGCCTTGGCGCGGCTCTCGACGACGATGAACGCCGCCAGCAGCGCGCCGGTCAGGAGTTGCATGCCGGTGTGATAAACGGCGCCGGCCTCGAAGGTGGCGGCGCCCTCGTGCAGGTGGCTGAATGACAGCGACAGCGTCGTCAGCAGCGCGAACAGAAGCGCCGCGCCGACCAGGTCGGGCCGGGCGATCGGGCCGGCGCGCACCGGATCGGCTGGCAGCCGGCGCGCGACCAGATAGGCCAGGATGCCTGCCGGCGCGGCAGCCAGCAAGACGGCGCGCCAGGTAATCAGCTCCAGCAGGAAGGACCCCAGCACGACACCGACGAGCGAGCCGAACGAGGCCGCGACGGCGGCCAGGCCGATGGCTGTGCCTCGCTGGCGCTCTGGCACGAGCGCGACAATGATCGCCAGCGCCGTGCCCATCATCAGCGCGCCGCCGATGCCCTGGACCGCTCGCGCCGCCACCAGTGCCGCGAACGACGGCGCCAGCCCGGCAGCGAGTGCCCCGAGCGTGAAGATGGCGATGCCGAGCAGGTAGATGCGGCGGTAGCCGTACAGGTCACCCAGCCGACCGGTCGTCAGCACCAGACCGGTCAGCGTCAGCAGGTAGGCATTCATAATCCAGGCGGCGGTGGCGGCATCGATGCCGAAGACGCCCGCGATGGTCGGCAGCGCCACCGATACGGGCATCATGCCGAGAAAGATCATGAAGTTGCCGGCCGCGACGGCCAGCACCGCCGCCCGCGCCCATCGCCCCGTCTCGCTCATGCTCACCTGAGTCACTCTACCTGACCGCCACCTGGGATCGAGATGGCTGTGTGAGCGAGTGTATCACGCGGCGCGCTGGACTGGCGGCGCTCACTCATCAACCGGAGCGATCGGTTACTGGCGTCACCGCGCGGGGTGATTCATGGACACGGCCAGCCTGCTGGCGCTGGTCCGTCGGAGTTCTGCCTGAGCGTGACGCTGCGATAGCGGCGGGCACAGCGCGTGGCAAGACCGCCCGTTAGGCCGGGGGCGTTACGCTTCCGGTGGCTCCGAGGGCGCGACGACGGTGTCGAGCGGCACACCGGCGCGCACCAGCAGCACGGGCGTCGTCGCGCCGCGTAGGACGCGGTCGGCGACCGAGCCATAGACCCAGCGGCCCAGCCCGCCGCGCCCGTGCGTGCTCATGACGATCAGGTCGGCCCCCTCGTCCGCCGCGCCGGCCAGGATGGCGTCCGCCGCCGCCTCGAACCGGATCGCACTCCGCACCGCTACCCCCTCGGCCTGCAATCGCCCGCTGACCGACGTCAGGTAGTCGCTGGCATCGGCCTCAGCCTCGCCGAACACGTCCTCGGCCTGAATGGCCGGGCCGTAGCCATAGGGATAGTCCGCCGCCGCCAGCTCGGCCCAGAAGACGCTCTGCAAGAGGACGATCTGCGCGCCAGCGCCGCGCGCCACCAGCGTCGCCAGCGGCAGCGTCTGCTCGGCCAGCGCCGAGCCATCGAGCGGCACAATGATCCGTCGCGGGCGGGCGGGCGGCGCCGGCGCCTCCTGGGCGCGCACCAGCAGCACCGGTGCGGTCGCGCCGCGCAGCACCTTGTCGGCGACCGAGCCGTAGACCCAGCGCCCGATGCCGGAGCGGCCGTGCGTCGCCATGGCGATGAGGTCGAACTGCCGGCCGGTGGCCACGATCGCCCCGGCGGGCAAGCCATCCGCCAGTTGCACGTGTGTCTCCACTCCGGCCTGCGCCAGCGCTTCGGCGGTGGTCGCCAGATAATGCTCCGCGGCCGCCTCGGCATTCGCCGGCCGGCCGCTGTCATCGTGCGCCTCCGCCTGGAAGCGCTCCCGCAGCGCCTCCAGGTCGGCCGCGCGCACGTGCGGCTCCAGCACCTGCAGCAGCGTCACCGACGCGCCCAGCACCTGCGCGTACTGCTGGACATAGGGCAGGACCGACTCAGCCAGCGGCCAGCTATCCAGCGGCACCAGGATGCGGCGGATCATGGATGCAACCTCCTCCCCGTTCGGGCACACACCGGCCGACGGGCTGGACCACCGGCCTGACTCTATCCCGGTTCACCTCGCAAAAGCGTTGCGGTGGGACTGGCGGCGTTACAGATGTGTCGCAGCCGCCGGCCGCTCCACGCTGGCCGACCGCGGCACGCGCGTCAGCAGCCACGCCCCAGCCAGGAACACCGGCGCCATCGCCGCCAGCGCCATCGGCACGCTGACGAGAGCAGCGATCACACTGGCGGTAATCGGCCCGGCCCCATTGCCCAGCGCGCTGGCCGTCGCCAGCACGCCGAAGGCCATGCCGCGCTGCCCGGCCGGCGTCAGGTCGCTGAACAGCGCCTGCACCGCCGGCAGCATGCCGCCCAGCGCCAGCCCCTGCGCCGTGCGCAGCACCAGCAGCTGCGGCACGCTCGTCACCAGCGCTTGCGGCACGCTCAGCACCGCCGCAGCGATCAGGCAGACGAGCAGCGTGCGCCGCCGGCCGAAGCGGTCGGCGACCTGACCGAGCAGCAGTGCGCTGATCGTCGCCGCAACCGCGCTGGCGGCGACGATGATGCCGGTCGCCGTGGCCAGGTTGGCCTCCGCAGGCGCGAGCTGTGAGATGTAAAGCGGCAGCACCGGCTGCGGCGCCGTGCTGGCGAAGCGAATCAACGTCAGCAGGCCGATGACGGCCATCAGTTCGGGCTGCCCCATGAACTGGCGCAGGCTGGCCATCAGCGACGGCCGCGGCCGAGCACGCTCATCCGGATCGCGCGCTGGCTCGGCGACAAACAGCGTCACCAGGGTGCCGGCCACGAGAAACAGGCCGCCCGTGGCGACGAACGCGGTGCGAAAGCCAAAGCGGTCGCTGACGATGCCGCCGGCGATCGGTCCCACCGACTGGCCGACGAACATGGCGGCCTGCATCAGCCCCAGCGCCATTGCCAGCCGGTGGCGTGGCGCGGTGAGCGACACGACCGTCGACGTCGCCACCACGACACCGGTGACGGAGCCTTGCAGCAGGCGCAGCACGAATAACTGCTCGGGTGTCTGGACGAAGGCCATTGCGCCGACGACGAGGGTCCCGCCAAACAGCGCCCGCTGGATCATCAGCCGCCGGCCGAAGCGGTCGGCGGTCATGCCCCAGATCGGTCCCAGCAGCGCCATCACCAGTGCGAAGCCGCCAGCCATCGCGCCGGCCCACAACCCCGCCTGCGTCGGGTCGGCGACGCCGAGGTCCTGGTGACTGTACAGTGGGATGAAGGGCAATGCGAAGCTGAAGGCAACTTCGGCGATGATCTGGGCGAACCATAGAACCGCCAGCGTGCGCGCCCAGCCCGCACCCATCAGCCGGTCCCAGCCGCCTCGCCCCACGCATGCCCTCCCGACTCCAGCCACCCGACATACGCCTCGCCCGCGCCTCGCCGGCTAGGATAGACGCTTCGTGGCAGGAGAGCCAGGAGGCAGAGACCAGGATGGGTCTCCCGCGGAGTGCGCCGATACGCTGGCTCAGGCCCGCAGTCAGGCGGTGGCGTGCGCAACAGCGCAATCTGAGCAGGGCTGAGTCCGGGCGCGGGTTCCACTCCGCATCGGTCGCGAGCGGCGATTGGCAGCCTCCACCGCCCACCATGGGACGGCATCGATACCTGTGCGGACCATCCTGAGGTGCTGACGCCTACACGGGGTGCGACCGGACGATCGGGAAGCTCGCTGGGAACAGGTCGGCCGGCGGCCGACGGCGGAAGTCGCGCTCCGAGAACGATTGCTGGTAGGTCGCATAGTAAGCTCGGGCGCGGTCGCGCAGGGCGCTTTCATCCAGTCCGGGCAGCGCGCCATCCGCCACGACGATGCGTCCGTTCACAATGACCGTACGCACCTGCGCCCCGCCGCAGTTGAAGATCAGCGTCCGGATCGGATCCTCGATCGGCCCGGTGCGCAAGCCGCCCAGGTCGACGGCGACGATGTCGGCCTTCGCGCCCGGCGCCAACCGGCCGAGGTCGCCGCGGCCGAGCGCGGTGGCCCCGCCCAGCGTCGCCGCGCGGTAGAGCGCCGCGATCGAGCCGGCATCGCGGCGCCGCTCCACCGCCTTCGTCTGCATGCTGCCGAGCTTGAGGACGCGGATGTAATCCGGCGGGAAGGTGTCGGTGCCGATGGCGAAGCGCACGCCGCGCGCCCGGTAGCGGTCGAAGCTCTCCAGCACGCTGCCGTAGTGGCCGTTCGCCAGCGGGCAGTAGATGACCGTCGTGCCGCTGTCGGCCAGCATGCCCAGTTCGTCGCTGCCGGTTGAGTCGATCAGCGAGTGACCGTTGATTGCCCAGGCGTGCGGGATCAGCGTCCGTGGTCCGAGGAAGCCGAGGCCATGGAGCAACTCGATCGGGTTCTGGCCGTGCCACTGGCGCAGGTAGGCGACCTCGTGCAGCCCCTGGGCGGCGTGCAGCCGGATCGGACAGTCCAGGTCGGCGGCGGCGCGCTGGCTGGCCCGCAGCAGGTCGAGCGTCATCGTCTCGATCCGGCACGGCAGCAGGCAGCCGCGGACCAGGCCGCCGTGCGCGCCATCGTAGTCGCCGGCGAATCGCACCGCCTCGGCCAGCCCGGCTGTGCCCTGCGGCTCGTCCCAGAAGACGGCCGGCGTGCCATCGGTGCGCACGCCGTTGATGCCGGCGCGATAGGCTGGCCCCAGGTACATCCGGATGCCCAGCGCGGCGGCAATGGCAGCCGTGTCGGCCATGTCGTCGTAGGTCTCGCACCAGGCCCGCGTCGTCTCCGCGCCGATCGGCATCGCCGTCGTGACGCCGTTGAGCAGCAGTTGCGCCAGCGCGTAGCGTCGCTTGAGCGCCTCCTCCTCACGGGTGAAGACCTCGCGTCGGCGGTGCTGGAAGTAGTCCTCCGACCAGGCCAGCCCCTTGGCCAGCTCCGGGTCCTGCCAGCAGTCAAAGATGGCGTGGTCGATGTCGGCCAGCGCGTCCAGGTCGATGAACCCTGGCCCGACAATCGCCTCGCCGGCCTCGATCACCGCGTCGACTGACCCCGGGTCCCCGTGGCCGACGAAGACGATCGTGTCGCCATCGTAGACGACGCTGCCGTACTCGTAGACGACGTGGTCTTGTCGGCTGGCATCGTAGCCCACCACGAACCGGGCCGTGATCTGCGTGCGCATGCTGCTCCCTCTTCACTTGGCCGCGAAGGAACGGATGAAACCGCGAATGGACGCGAATGGACTCGAATAGAACGGAATCATGGAGAAGGTCGGATAACACGCCGGGTCGCTTGCGCCGTTATGCCGTCCAGACCGGTTCAGTCGAGGATTTCGTTCTCCTCATTCCATTCGCATCACTTCGCGTTCATTCGCGGATTCATCCGGTTCCCGCTCAGTCCGGCCGGACGAGGCGGCCGACAGGCGGGCCGGTGAACCGGCCGTCCTGGAAGACGGTCTGGCCGCGCACGAGCGTGCGGCGCACCCGGCCGCGGAAGCGCCGGCCGATATGCGGGCTGTTCGGGTGGCGGTAGTGGAGGTCGGCGGCCGTCAGCACGCCGGCGGCGGTCAGGTCGACCAGCGCCAGGTCGGCGTCGTGGCCGTGCGCCAGCGCGCCCTTGCCCGGCAGCCGGAAGCGGCGGGCGACGTTGGCGGCCACCAGCGCCGCCAGCCGCGGCAGCGGCACGTCGCGCCGCTCCCAGCCCTCGGTCAGCAGCACCGCCAGCGTCGACTGGCAACCGGCGATGCCGCCCCAGGCGGCGAAGGCGTCGTCGCCGGCCTTGAGCGCGGGTGGCGCGGGCGAGTGGTCCGAGGTGACGATCGGCAGCGTGCCGGCGTCGATGTGCGCCCACAGCGCCGCTTGCTCGGTCGCGCCGCGGATCGGTGGCGCGCACTTGGCGGCGTGGCCGATCGCCAGCACGTCTTCCTCGGTCAGCGCCAGGTAGTGGGCGCACGTCTCACAGGTCACGTCCAGGCCGCGCGCCTGGGCCGCCACGACCAGCGCCACGCCCGCGCCGGTGCTGACGTGGACGATGTGCAGCGCGCAGCCGGTCGCCTCGGCGAAGCAGATCGCCCGACCCATCGCCTCCAGTTCGGCCACCGCCGGGCGCGAGGCCAGGTAGTCGCGCAGCCCGCGCCGCCCGGCGGCGATCGCCCGCGCCGCCAGCCCGGCCGTCAGCGTGTCGTTCTCGGCGTGGACGGCCACCAGTCGGCCCAACCGCGCGGCGCGGACCATGCCGTCGTAGAGCGTCAGGTCGTCGGCGCGGGGGAAGTCGTCGGTGCCGGTGCGTGACATAAACGCCTTGAAACCGACGACGCCGCGCGCCGCCAGCTCGTCCAGCCGATCGACATCGCCCGGCACCAGCCCGCCCCAGAGCGCGAAGTCGGTCAGCGACGCCGCCTCGGCCGCGGCCCGCTTCAGGTCGAAGCTCGCGCCGTCGATTGTCGGCGGGGAGGCATTGAGCGGCATGTCAAAGTAGGTCGTGCCGCCGCCGGCCGCGAACGCGCGCGAGCCGCTGGCGATGCCCTCCCAGTCGGTTCGGCCCGGCTCGTCGAAGTGGACGTGCGCGTCGATCACGCCGGGGAAGACGTGCAGCCCGGTCGCGTCGAGCGTGCTCGCCGCCGGCCCGGCCAACTCCGGCCCCACGGCGACGATGCGCCCCTCGGCCACCGCCACATCGCCCACCGCCACCCCGTCCGGTAGCACGAGCGACCCGCCCCGGACAATGAGATCGACCACGCCGCACACCTTTGCCATTCGCGGTTTCAACCCGTTCCCTCGCGGTCAGCGCGCGCCAGCCTGTTGCAGCAGGGCGATGATCGTCTGGTGGCCGCGCTGACGAGCGTGGCCCAGCGGCGTGACGCCGCCGCCGTCAGCCCTGTTCGGGTCGGCGCCGGCCGCCAGCAGCAGCCGGACGACCTCGGTGTGGCGCGGACCGCCGTCGCCGAGGATGATCGCCTCCAGCAGCGCCGTCCAGCCCAGCCGGTTGACGTGATCAACGGCGATGTCGGTCGTCAGCAGCTCGCGGATGATGTCGACGTGGCCGCGATCGGCGGCGCGGATCAGGCCGGTGCCGTTGTAGCTGTCGGTGCGGTGGACGTCGGCGCTGGCGCGCAGCGTCAGCCGCAGCAGATCGAGGTAGCCGTCCGATGTGGTGATGAGATAGGCGCTCTGGCGCGTCTCGTCCTGCGTGTTGACGTCGGCGCCGGCCTTGATGAGCGCCTCCGCCGTGGCGACGTGGTTGCCGTAGGCGGCGGCGATCAGCGCCGTCGCGCCGCGAGCATCGGTCGCCGTCACCGACGCGCCGGCCGCCAGCAGCCGCTGCACCTCGGCCGTGTCGCCACGCCGGGCGGCGCCGATCAGCGCGGCGTCACGGGCCGGGTCCGGCGCGGGCGTTGCCGTTGGCGCGCCGCCCAGATTAACGATCGTGCACCCGACCAGCGCGCCAGTGACGGCCATGCCCGCCAGCAGCAACACGACTGCCCTCGCTCGTGGTGTATCCACGATGCCCTCCCTACCCACACTCGGCCGCGCCCGGTTCACCGACAGCCTAGACACGGCGGCCGACGGCGTCAACGGGCCGGCTGGCGATCGGACTTCACCGGAGCCAGCCGCGGCCCCCCAGCACCTGCCGACCGAGCAAGCCGAGCTGCACCTCGTGAGCCGTGCCTCTGTGCTCGGGATGATATTCGAAGCGGGCACGCTCGAAATATTGCACCGTGTACTCCCGGCCATCGGTCGGGTTGATATCGCGGAACTCCTCAGTCAGCGGATAGCCGAATGCCGCCACGCCGCCATTGGCGTCCCAGAACGCCTTGAAGCCGTCGGCCACGGTGTGACCATATGTGTCGAAGCGCACTCGCTCGGGGGCTGACGAGCTCGCCGGCACGGGTGGACGCACGGCAGCGAACTGGAGACCAAGGCGCTGCGCGGTAACGGTTCCCGAACCCTGGAGGCTGGTGAAGCTCTCGTGCAACTCCAGCCGGCCGCGCTCGAAGTACTGCACGGTTACGTCGCGGACGTAGAGTTCCGAGCCTTCGCCAATTGGAAATGACTCGGTGAGTGGGTAGCCGAGCACGGCCAATCCACCGCGCTCGTCCCAAGCGTGCCGGAACGGTCCGACGATCGTGTGGCCAGTCTCGGGAAAGTAGCGGTGATCTGGATCGCTGGCCAGCGGTGCGACTGGCGCGAGCGCAGCCGGTGCGCGGCCGGGGGTGTGGACCGGCACGAGCCGTCTCACTGTCTCGGTCTCGCCGTCGGCCACGGCCAGCCACAGCAGGGTGTCGCGGCCCATGCCGGCGACATGCTCGTTGTATCGCTCACTCCTGGCGAAGTAGAGCCGGTTGCGCACCCGATCAATCGCCACCAGACCGCCCGCGGCCCGATCCCAGGCCGAGCAGATCGGCTGCTCCCATGGCGGCAAGCAGCCGAAGGTCGAGAGGGTCGAGGCGTCGGAACTCGAGGCGAGGTAGATCCGACCGGTCGCCGAATTCACCCCAATCAGCGGGACATTCTGATTCTCTCGTGCCTGAAGCGGTCTGATTGGACCCGACCAGATCGTCGACAGATCTCGGCTGTCGAGGATGTTCAACTGCGTGGGACGCCAATCCGGGTAGCCTAGCTGGCTGCCGCCACTCGCTGGGAACGCGATGGCGACGAGGCGGTTGCGGCGCTGGTCAACAATTGGGCGAGTGAACGTGGCGCCAGGCTGTTGGCCGGCGACGATTGCCTCGGCCACGGTCTGGCCGGTGCCGATGTTCACCGCGCGCAGGAGACCTGGTTCTGCTCTGTCGGGCTGGCTGCTCGTCGTAATGGGAACGCGGATATAGAGGTAGTCCAGGTCAGGCTCGATGGCGACGACTTCGCCCTCCATCTCGCCGACGTGAACTCCATCAGGCTCGATGATGTGCGTGCGGCCCTCGTCCCAGGCTGGGCCAGTGCTGGCCCAGACGTAGAGACGACCGGTGCGGGCGTGGACCACCAGCGTTCCCACGAACACTCCCGGCGGCAGTGCTGTCGCTCGCAGCGTGCGGGTCGCGAGATGATAGGCAAAGACGGCGTCCTGGTTGCCCAGATACACGATGCGCCGCGTGGTATCGGCGGCGATGGGGCGGTAGTTGCCACGGTAGGCCGGCAGAGTGACGATATCCGGCGGCGTCTTGCCATCTGTATCGATCACGGCCAGCCAGGATGCTCGCGCCGACGAGAACGATGTGAGGGCAAGGGCAACCAGCGGTGTTCCCTCCAGGGCCACTGCTGTGTCGATGTAGGGGTCGTCACCTTCCACCGGACTGGCCGTCACCGGCGGTATGCTCGCCAGCAACGGGCCAAGCAGGACGATCACCAGCGCCTGCATCCCGGCCCGCCGCCACCTATCAGCAGCATGATTGCTCATGTCACTGCCCCTCCGTCAGGAATTCCTACGGCGATATTGTCTTTGTCCTGCCAGGATGCGCAAGAGGAGCAGCGCCACCCACGACCTGCCCACACGTGCGCCATTGACCGCCGGCGCGCGGCGGCCTATCGTGCTGTCAGGCAATCGGGCGCGTTTGTGGAAGGTGGCAGCATGACCATGCGCGTCGGCGTCGATGGACGCAAGATCCCCGAGGCGGCCGAGCGCGGGCCGCTGCGCAGCCTCGACCACGCCCGCGAGCTGGGCATGGAGGGGCTGTTCTTCCGCACCGTGCTGGAGATGAGCCCGACGCTCGACCCCGGCGAGCTGGCCGAGATCCGCGCCCATGCCGACGCGCTCGGCCTCTACCTGGAGACCGGGCTGGGCAAGGTCAACCCCTACGCCACGCCCGAGACGCCGGAGTTGCGCCGCGTTGGCGACGGCGACATCCGCCTCGGCTTCGAGCGCATGATGCGCGCCTGCGCCGCCATCGGCTGCCGCGAGCTGTGGGTCGGCACCGCCAACTACAAGGGCGAGTACCACGGCTACTGGTGCTACGACCGGTTTCGCACCGACGCGCCCTGGGCCGACCAGTTGGCGGCGACCGCGAAGTTCCTGCGTGTGCTTGCTCCCATTGCCCGCGACCTGAGCATCCACCTCAACCTGGAGACGCACGAGGAGATCTCCTCGTTCGAGGTCGTGCGGCTGGTCGAGGCGGTCGGGCCGGACGTGACCGGCATCGTCTTCGATACCGCCAACGTCCTCCAGCGCGGCGAGGATCCCGTCCGCGCCGCCCGTCGCGTAGCGCCCTACGTCCGCCAGACCCACGTCAAGGACACGCTGCTCTTCTTCGCCGGCGAGGGCGTCCAGCGCCAGATGCGGCCCTGCGGCCAGGGCGCGGTCGACTTCCGCGCCATCCTGCCGATCCTGGCTGCCGCCCGGCCCGACCTGACGCTGTCGATCGAGAACCCGACCGCCCACCTGCCGCTGCAGACGATCCAGGCATTCGACCCGGTCTGGCTAGCCGCCCATCCCGACCTGACCGTCGAGGAGTACGCCGCCTACATCCAACTGGTGCGGTCGTGCGAGCAGCGCGTTGCCGCCGGCGAGATCGTCGACCCGGCCACCTACCAGGCCGGCCCGTTCGGCTATGCCGAGGCCGTCGCCTTCATCCGCGACAGCGCCGCCTACCTGCGCGACCTGCTCGCCGACCTCGGCCGGTCGGGGAGCGCCGCGTGAGCGCCCGCGTGCCGGCGGTCGGCATCTACAACCGCAGCCTGCCCGGCGGCGACCGCCTCGATGCGCCGGCGGCGCTGCGGGCGGCGCGCGACCTGGGCCTGGCCGGGTGCCTGTTCGCCTCGCCACTGGCGATCAGCGCCGCGCTCGACCTGGGCGCGGTGCGCGCGGCGCGGGCGCTGGCCGACGACCTGGGCCTGCGGCTGGGGCTCGGCGTCGGGCGCATTCACCCGTACCATATCGAGCGCGAGGCCGACGTGCTGGCGCTGGGCGACGGCGACTTCCGCGCCGGGCTGACCCGGCTGGTCGCGGCCGGCCGCGCCGCCGGCTGCCACGACCTCTGGTTCTCGGTCGGCACGCTGGCTGACCGCTTCGACCGCACCGTGCCCTGGTCGGACCAACTGGCGGCGGTGGCGGCCTTCCTCGTCTCGTTCGCGCCGGTGCTGCGCGATGCCGGCTGCCGGCTCTGTCTCAAGACGCACGAGGAGATCACGACCTTCGAGGTGGCGCGGCTGGTCGAGGCGGTCGGCGCCGACGTGCTGGGCGTCTCGCTCGACCCGGTCAACGTGCTGGCGCGGATCGAGGAGCCGGTCGCCGCGGCGAGGCGCGTGGCCCCCTACGTCCGCCACGTCCACCTCGACGACGCCATCGTCCGCTTCACCGCTGCCGGCATCGAGCGCAAGCTCTACCCGGTCGGCCAGGGCGTCGTCGACTGGCCGGCGATCCTGGCGCTGCTGGCCGAACAGGCGCCGGACGCGGCCTACTGGATCGAGTTGCACCGCGGCCAGTTCAGCATGCCGCTGTTCGAGCCGGGCTGGCTGGCGGCACAGCCGGACCTGACGCTGGCCGAATTGGCCGTCGTCATGCAGTTCGCGGTGCAGGGCGAGCGCCGGCTGACCAGCGGCGTGCTGCCGCCACCGGAGGCGTACCAGGCCGACCCGACCCGGCGGTTGGCGCCGGCGCTGGCCTGGCTGCGCGGCGACGACCCGCCACGGGAGGACGCATGACTGACCTGCTGCTGACCCACGCCACCATCGTCACGATGGACCCGGCCCGGACGATCCTCGACGACGGCGCGGTCGCCATCGCCGGCAACCGCATCGAGGCGGTCGGGCCGACGGATGCCATCGTGGCCGGCCGGACGGCGGCGCGCACGCTCGACTGCCGCGGCCGGGTCATCATCCCCGGCCTGATCGACGCTCACGGCCACGGCGGCCACTCGCTGCTCAAGACGCTCGGCTGCGACACGCCGGCGCTGTGGATGCGCATCGTCACGCCGACCTACTTCCATTTCACGACGCCGCAGTTCTGGTACGTCGACGGGCTGGTGTCGGCGCTGGAGCGGCTGCGGGCCGGCGTCACGACCGGGGTCAGCGTCATCGGCTCGCAGCCGCGCAGCGACGACCCTGCCTTCGGCATCAATCACGCCCGCGCCTACGGCGAGGTCGGCCTGCGCGAGGTCGTCTGCGTCGGGCCGTGTCACACCCCCTGGCCGCACCCGGTCAGTCGCTGGGACAGCGGCCGGCGCGAGCGGCGCAACGTCACCCTCGACGAGGCGCTGGCCGGCGCCGAGGCGGTCATCGAGGCCTGCCACCACGCCCAGGACGATCGCATCCGCGCCTTCATCACCCCCTTCACGATCGTGCCATCGGTCGACCCCTCCAACCCCAGCACGCCCGACATCGCCACCGCGCTGACGCCGCACGATCGCCTCCAGGCGCGACGCGTGCGCGAGATCGCCGCCAAATGGCGCACGCGCATCCACTCCGACGCCTTCGCCGGCATGGTGCGCATGGCCGCCCAGGACCACGAGCACGCGCTGCTGGGGCCGGACGTCCACCTGCAGCACTGCATCGATCTGGCGACCGACGAGGTGGCGACCCTGGCCGCGACCGGCACCCACGTCAGCCACGCGCCCGGTGGGCTGTGCCCGGTGCCGGCGATGCTCCAGGCCGGCATCACCGTCGCCGTCACGACCGACGGCACCGCGCCACGCCGCAGCTTCGACCTCTTGCAGGCGGCGCGCGGCGTCCAGTTCGCCCACCAGGTGCGCGAGCGCGACCGCTACCTGCTGCCGCCCGGCAAGCTGCTGGAGATGATTACCATCGACGCGGCGCGCGTGTTGGGCTGGGACGACGACCTCGGCTCGCTCGAGCCGGGCAAGAAAGCCGACCTGGCGATCCTAAACTTCCGCCAGCCACACCTGGCGCCGAACTGGATGGTCGTCCACCGCCTGATCTACGAGGCGGTCGGCCACGACGTCGAGACGGTCATCGTCGATGGCCGTGTCGTCATGGAGGACCGGCGCGTGCTGACCGTCGACGAGCCGGCCGCGCTGGACATGGCCGACGACGAGGCGCGGGCGATCGTCGCGCGCGCCGGCCTGGAGCCGCACCTGACCTCGCCTGGCTGGGGCAAGGTGCGGCTCACCTTCGATGCGCCGGTGCCGCTGCCGGAGTGAGCCGCGCCGCCTCCCACGGCCAGACGGATGCGGGCGTATACTGGCCATAGGGCAGCCACCGCGACCGGCGCGGCGGCCGCGCCCCAAGCGGCTCGGCGCCGTCGCAATCGAGGAGTCCCGTCATGTCGTCCCACCGCCGGCGCCTCTGGGTGACGCGCCTGACTGTCATGGGGGTACTGGTCGCGCTGTTGAGCGCCTGTGCCGCGTTCGCGCCGGCCGGCGCGAAGATCACGACCGAGGGTGTCTGGGCGCGGCCCGCCGCCATGCCAGCGACGGCCCAAGCCCAGCCGACGCCGGCGCCGGGCGGCATGGGCATCGCCGGCCCGACCAGCGCCGTCTATCTGGTCATCAAGAACGGTGGCCGCGACGCGGACCGCCTGACCGCCGCTCGCGCCGATGTTGCCCAGGCCGTCGAGATCCACGAGACGAAGATGGAAAACAACGTCATGCGCATGGGCCAGGTGGCCGGTGTCGACGTGCCGGCCAGCAGCCAGGTCGAGTTGAAGCCCGGTAGCTACCACATCATGCTCATCGGTGTGAACCGCGAGTTAAAGGTCGGTGAGCGCTTCCCGGTCACGCTCCAGTTCGAGAAGAGCGGGCCGATCACCGTCCAGGCCGAGGTGCGCCAGGGGTAGGCGATAGTTCGGCCGACGACATTCGGCCTACACCGCCGGTATCACCCCGCCCACCCCCAGATCGGCGGCGGTCTTGCCGATCGCCTCCCAGGTCGCTTCGGCCACCGGCACCCCAGTCGTGCGCCGCTCGCCCTCGCGCCGCTCTGGCTCGCCCGGCAGCAGCACCTCGGCAAAGCCGTCGGCCGGCGGCACCGCCTTCACCTGATCGATCATCCAGTCCACGCGCTGGCCGTACTCGCTCGCCGGCGTGAACGCGCCGGTGTCGACTGCCCACAGGAAGAAGCTGCCGCCCGAGCCGGTCAGCCCCTGCGACAGGACCGCCGCCACCAGCGCCAGGCCGAAGCCCTTGTGGCCGCCGAAGGTCAGCATCGTGCCGCCGTCGTAGAGGTCGTTGGGGTTGACCGAGGGCCGGCCGTGCTTGTCCATGATCGC
>JADLAZ010000284.1 GCA_020849725.1 Chloroflexota bacterium | reverse complement strand
CGGCAGTTGACCCTCGACCGCTTCACCTGGCCGTTCGTCCTGCTGCTGGGGCGCGGCTCACCGGGAGACAACCGATGAAGGCGCTCGTCCTGTCCGGCGGCAAGGGCACCCGGCTGCGGCCGCTGACGCACACCCAGGCCAAGCAACTGGTGCCGGTCGCCAACCGGCCGGTGCTGCACTATGTCATGCAGCACCTGCACGACGCCGGCATTCGCGAGGTCGGCGTCATCATCTCGCCCGAGACTGGCGCCCAGATCCAGGGTGCGCTGGCTGAGAATCCCTGGGGTATCCACTTCACCTACCTGACGCAGGATCAGCCGCTGGGGCTGGCGCACGCGGTCAAGACGGCCCGGCCGTTCCTGGGCGACGAGTCGTTCGTGATGTACCTGGGCGACAACCTGATCGGCCACGGCATCAGCGGCCTGATCGAGACCTTCACCGCCGGCGGCGCCGGCGCGGCGCTGCTGCTGAAGGAGGTCGACAATCCGAGCGCCTTCGGCGTGGCCCAGGTCGACGCGCAGGGCCACATTCTGCGGCTGATCGAGAAGCCGAAGGAGCCGCCCAGCCGGCTGGCGCTGGTCGGCGTCTACGTCTTCGCCCCGTCGATCCACGAGGCCATCGACCAGATCCGTCCCTCGGCGCGCGGTGAGCTAGAGATCACCGACGCCATCCAGAAGCTGCTCGATCTCGGCTACCCGGTGCGCAGCACCGTGCTGGAGCACTGGTGGCTCGACACCGGCAAGAAGGACGACTTGCTGGAGGCGAACCGGGTCGTGTTGGACGACCTTACCGAGCGTCGGGTCGAAGGCGACATCGCGCCCGATTGCCGCCTGTCCGGTCGGGTGACGATCGAGGCCGGTGCGACGGTGCGCGGCAGCACGATCCGCGGGCCGGTCGTCGTCGGCGCCGGCAGCGTCATCGCCGACTCGTTCATCGGCCCGTTCACCAGCATCGGCCGCCGCTGCCGGATCGAGCGCTCGACGGTCGAGCACAGCGTGCTGCTCGACGGCGCGCAGGTGCTGGACGTCGCCCGGCTGGAGGACAGCGTCATGGGCCGCGATGCCGTCGTGCGCCGGCTGGTGACGCACCACACGGCGGTGCGACTGATGGTCGGCGACGACTCCGAGGTCGTGCTGTGACTGGGCCACGATGACCCGCGTCTACATCGCCTATCCGACCAGCCTGACGCTGCACTCGGCCAACGCGGTGCAGACCTATCACACCGCTGGCGCATTGCGCGCCCTCGACCCGGCGGCGGTGGTGCTGATCCCGCGGCTGCCGGGCCGGCCGAGCACCTTCACAGCCATCGGCGCGACACACCTGCCACGCCTGCCGTTCAACGCGCTCAACCACGTGGTGCGGACGACGCTGTGGTCGTACCTGGAGCGCTCCTGGTTCGCCTGGCTGACGGCCGCCTGGCTGGCCGCCCACGGCCACACTGGGCCGGGCACGGTCGTCTACATCCGCGACGCCGTCGGCGCGGCCTGGTACGGGCTGCTGCTGCGCCGGTTGCTGCGCGCGCGGCTCGTCTACGAGATCCACGACCTGGAGCAGTGGAACCCGTCGCGGGCACGCTCGGCACTGGCGGCGCCGCTGGTGCGGTTGCTCGACGCCGCCGCCATTCGTGGCAGCGACCGCGTCGTGACGCTGACCGACGACTTCCGCGCCTACCTGGCGCGCGTCGGCCTGAAGCGGCCTGAGGCGGTCGGCGTCGTGCCCGACGCCTACGACGCGGCCGTGTATGTTCCTGGCGACCGAGCCGCCGCCCGCGCCGCGCTGGCCCTGCCGCCGGACGCCTTCGTGGCCGTCTACTCCGGCTTCACCTTCGCCTACCGCCGGGTCGATGCGCTGGTCGCCGCCTGGGCAGCGGTGCGGCACGCCCAGCCGTCTGCTATCCTCTGCCTGGTCGGCGGCCGGCCGGCCGAGGTGGCGGCGCTGCGCGCCCAGGCCGTCGCGCTGGGGCTGGAGACAAGCGTGCGCTGCGCCGGCGTCCAGCCGCCGGCAGTGGTCGCCACCTATCTGGCAGCAGCCGATGCGCTGGTCATCCCCGGCACCGTCAGCGGCCGCAACGCCTCGCCGCTCAAGATGTTCGAGTACATGGCCATGCATCGCCCCATCGTCTGCGCCGACCTGGCGGCGCTGCGGGAGATCCTCGGCGACGACGGCGCCTGCTACGTGCCGGCCGGCGATGCCGATGCGCTGGCGCGAGCGCTGCTCGGCCTGGCCGCCGATCCGGCGGCGGCCACGGCGCTGGCCGAACAGGCCGGCGCGCGAGCCGGCGCCTACACCTACGCCGCCCGCGCCCGTGCCGTCCTCACCGAGATGGACGAAGTGATGAGTGACGGGTGACGGATCACTCCGGTTCACCCCGTCCACCTCGTCCACTGCCCCCGACATGACGAGCACCAACCGATGACTGACACCGCCGGCATCACCACCCACGCCGCCCCCGTTCCGGCCAGCCGACCCGGCTGGTGGGCGCGGGGCTGGGCCTGGCTGCACGCCGACGGGTACCGGCTGGCGCTGCTGGCGCTGCTGGCGCTGTCGCTGCCGCTGGTGACGCACCGCGTCTACGCCTCCGACGAGGTGCAGTATTTCAGCTATCTGCGCTCGGTCTGGTTCGACCGCGACCTGGACTTTACCAACGAGTACACCCATTTCATCGACCGCTACCCTGCCGCGCTGGCCGGCTTCAAGCAGACCAACCTGGATCGCCTGAGCGACCGCGGCACGCCGACCGGCCCGTCGACCGGCCTGCCCCAGAACTTCGGCCCGATCGGCTCGGCGCTGCTGTGGACGCCGTTCTTCGCCGCCGGCCACCTGGCGGCGCTCGGGCTGCGCGCGCTCGGCCTACCCGTCGCCGTCGACGGCTACAGCCCGCCGTATATCTGGGCGATCACGACCGGCTCGGCCATCCTGACTGCCATCGCGCTGCTGCTGCTCTACCGGTTGGCAACCGGCTTCGTCAGCCGCGCCGCCGCCTTCTGGGCAACGCTGGCGATCTGGCTGGGCACACCGGTGATCTTCTACAGCCACGGCGCGCCGGCCTACTCGCATGCCGCCTCGCTCTTTGCCATCACCGTGTTCCTGGTCGCCTGGCATGGCAGCCGGCCGCTGACGTCGCGGCGCGCATGGCAGTGGGCGCTGCTGGGCGCCCTGGCGGCGCTGGTGACGATGGTGCGCGAGCAGGACGGCGTGCTGCCGCTGGCGATCGTCGGCGCGGAGGGGCTGCTGGCGCTGCCGGCGCTCTGGCGCGATGCGCGCGACCGCGCCTGGGCGCCGCTGGCGCGGCTGGTCGGCGGCGGCGCGCTGATGCTGGCAACCTGGCTGATCGCCTTCACGCCGCAACTGGCAACCTACTGGGTGTTGAACGGCGCCTTTCGGCCCAACCAGAACGTCACCGATAAGATGCTGTCGTGGGTGCCGCGCCACGCGCTGACGGTGGTGCTGTCGCCGGAGTACGGACTGATCTTCTGGACGCCGCTGGTGGCACTGGCGCTGCCGGGGTTGCTCTGGCTGTGGCGGCGCGACCGGACGTTGACGCTGGCGCTGGCGCTGTGCTTCGCGGCGACCTGGTACATCACCGCTGTCTACAACACCGGCCCCAGCCGCGGCTCCTTCGGCGCGCGCCGCTTCCTCAACTGCACGCCGGTCTTCCTGCTCGGGCTGGCGGCGGCATTCCAGGCGCTGCGCGAGCGCCGGCTGGCGCCGCTCGTGCCGGTGCTGAGTCTGCTCGGCATCTGGTGGAACCTGGGGCTGGTCATCCAGTTCGCGCTTCAACTGATGGACCGCCAGCGGCTCGAGCTGGGCGTCATCCTCTACAATCAGGTCGTGGCTGTGCCGGCGCGGCTGCTGGAGATCGCGCGCACGCTGCTGCTCGACCGCGACAGGCTGTTCAAGAATTGACATCCCCATGAACAAGCTGCGCCATCCGGATGCCCAGCGATTGCTGGAGCGAACGATCCGCCAGGTGCTGACCAACCCGGCGGCGGTCGTCGTCGACGTCGGCGCGGGTCATGTGCTGGAGAAGCAGGCGCCATTCGGCGACCACTACGCCCGGCTGACGGCGCTACCGGGCTACCTGAGCCTGGATGTGCAGACCCACGAGCGGCCGCGGCTGGTCGGCGACGCGCACGCGCTGCCGTTTCGCGACGCCAGCGTCGACGCGGTCTTCCTGACGTCGGTGCTGGAGCACCTGACCAACCCGAACCAGGCGATCGACGAGGTGTTCCGAGTGCTGCGGCCGGGCGGGCAGTTGTTCGGCTACGCGCCCTTCTACCACCACTACCACCCCTCGCCGAGCGACTACTTCCGCTTCACCGAGATGGGCATCCGTCACCTGACGCGGCACTTCAGCCGGGTGGAGATCGTCTCCGGCGGCAACTACGTCGCGGCGCTGAGCGACGTGCTGATGGTGCCGCTGTGGCGCATCTTCGGCACGACGCGGCTGTTTCGGGCGGTGCAGTTCGTGGTGCAACTGCCGCTGCGGCCGCTGTTCGCCCTGGTCGACCGCCGCCTGCCGCCGACGATCGCCGCCGGCTTCGCGTTCCGGGCGACGAAGTAGAACGAACGCGCATTCCTGCTCCGCTGGGTCCGCGTGTCGGTCCAACAATCTGACGCCACCCGTCTGGAGACAGTGACCATGGGCAGTGACCTGGAACGGCTCGCCAGCCTTCTCGCCCGGAGCAACGCCATCGAGGCCGAGATCAGCGCCATCCTTGGTCGCCCGTCGCACGCGGGCCACATCGGCGAATACGTTGCGGCCTGCGTCTTCGGCATTGCACTCGAGGCATCGGCCGTGAACAAGGCGCATGACGGCCGATTTGTCGATGGTCCATTGCGAGGTCGAACGGTGAATGTGAAGTATAAAGGTGGCCACGACGGCTTGCTGGATCTCAACCCGAACTGGCTGCCGGATGACTACCTCGTCCTCACTGGCCCGCGGACCGGCCCTGTTTCGTCGCGCGGGCTCGTCCGCGCGTTCCGCATCTCATCGGTGTTCCTCTTCGATGCTGCTCAACTCGTCGAAAGGCTCCACCAGCGTGGTGTCAAGATCGGTCCCGCCACAAGTCTTCACCGCCAACTCTGGGACGAAGCGGAACTCTTCCCCACTCAACTCAATGCCAGCCTGACGCTCTCGGATGAGCAGCGATGCAGGCTCGCCCTGTTCGAATAGCGTCGTGTCCACCGTGCTGGGTCAGTGAGTCAGCTGCACACTCAATGACGAGGGCGGTACAGCGCGGGTGGGGGGGGGGGGGGGGGGG
>JADLAZ010000283.1 GCA_020849725.1 Chloroflexota bacterium | reverse complement strand
GCCACCAGCGGGGCAGGCGCGGCTCGCTCCAGTTGGCGCGCGGGCACAGCGGGTTGTGACAGCCGGCGATGATGGGCACCTGGCGTAGCATGTCCACCGCGACCTCCTCGGGCATCGATCGGTTGGGTGATGCCGGCCCGACGGCCGGTCTCAGGCTCAGTATCCGGCGCGCCCGTGACGGTCCCGTGACACGGGAACCCTTCTTGACTGACAGGATCGCAACGCGACCACGTCGTCGGTGCGCTCATCCCTTGATACGTGGCAGCACCGGATTCCGTAACGCGGACGCGACCCCATGCTGGTAGGCCCCGAAGCGGGCACAGGCAGGTCACGCGCACGCGGCGACCAACGGGCGCTGCACCATCATGGCCAGGAGGGTCCGTTCGTAGACGGCGCAGGGGCCGTTCACGAACGGCCCGCCGGTCCGGACACTTCGCCCTGGTAGCAGGCTAGGCGCGCAGCGACGCGGGCGGGCTGTCGGCGCGCTCCAGCATCTCCTGCCAGGCCGCGTAGCCACCGTGGTAGACGCGCAGCTTGCCGTCCTCGACGATCCAAAGCCGTTCGGCTAACTGCTCGATCAGGTCGCGGTCGTGCGACACCATCAGCAGCGTGCCGGTGTACTCGTCCAGCACCCGGGCCAGCACCTCGCGCGATTCCAGGTCCAGGTGGTTCGTTGGCTCATCCAGTAGCAGTAAGTTGCCGCGCAGCAGCAGCAGCAGCGCCATCGCCAGTCGACTGCGCTCGCCGCCGCTCAACACGGCGACTTTCTTGAAGACGTCGTCACCGCGGAAGAGCAACCGGGCGAGTTGGGCGCGGGCGCCCTCCTCGGAGATGGGGAAGGTCTTGACGATCGACTCGAGGACGGTCAACTCCGGGTCGAGTTGCTCGTGCGCCTGGCCGTAGTAGGCCAGCACGATGTTCTCGCCAATCGTGACCGTGCCGCTGAGGGGTGGGATCTCGCCGATCAGTGTTTTGATGAGCGTACTCTTGCCGGCGCCGTTCGGCCCCAGCAGCGCCACCTTCTCAGTGCGGCGCAACTCCAACTTGGGCGTGCGCACGATGACGAGTCCGTCATCATAGCCGCACTCTAGCTCAGTCGTGACGATGGCCTGGTCGGCGCCGCGGTTGTCGCCGCGCAAGTTCAGCGAGATGCGATCGCGGTCCTTTGGCTGCTCAACCATCTTCATGCGGTCCAGCAGCCGTTGGCGGCTCTGCGCCTGCGCCGCGCGCTGGCCGGCGCGGGCGCGCTCGATGAACTCCTTGACCCGCGCCACGAAGCGCTGCTGGCGCTCGTATTGCTGGCGTTGGCGCTCGACCCGCTCGGCTCGGATCGCCAGGGCGCGTGTGTAGGGCACGGCATACTGGGTCACCTGCGCGTTGTCGAGCTCCAGCGTGCGCGTGGTGACCGTATCCAGAAAATACGGGTCGTGCGAGACGACCAGGATCGCGCCGCGATAGCCTTCCAGATACCGGATGAGCCAGTCGATCGCGTCCAGATCAAGGTGGTTGGTCGGCTCGTCGAGCAGGAGCAGGTCCGGCTCCTCCAGCAGCGTGCGCGCCAGCGCGGCGCGCGTGCGCTGGCCGCCAGAGAGGTGCGCGACCGGCATGTCCAGCTCGTCCAGCGCGAAGCCCAGGCCGCCGGTGACCTCCTTGATGCGGTGCTCGACAGCAAAGGCGTTCTGCGCCTCAAGCTGGGTGGACACCTCGTCGTACTCGGTCATGACGGTGTCCAGCTCGTCGCCTTCCGCCTCACCCATGCGCGTCAGCAGCGCGCCGGCGCGCTCCTCAAGCGCAAAGATCTCGGCAAAGACGGCTTCCATCTCCTCGCGCAACGTGCCAGCGCCCTTCACTTGCCCGTCCTGGGCCAGATAGGTCATCCGTGCGTCGGCCGCGACAGTGACCGTGCCCTCGTCGGTGGGAATCTCGCCGGCCAGGATGCGCATCAGTGTGCTCTTGCCGGCGCCGTTCGGCCCGATAAGGCCAATGCGGTCGCGCTGATCGATGACGAACGTCAGCCCCTGGAAGATAACATCCGGGCCGTGATACTTCGTCAGATTGCGGACGGTCATGAAGAGAGCCATGGCATTCCCTCGCCCGGTGGCTGGCCGGCAGCAAACAGGCCACGCACCGGGCGCGGCCCGCAGGAAGTATACCGGATGGCGCCGGCAGCCGCGCCGCGAGCGATTACAGGTCGCGGCGACCGAAGACGGCGACGGCGCCGGCCAGTGCCAGCACGGCGTAGCCGACGGCGTAGGCGACCATGGCGCTGCTTGGCGCGGCGGCGGGCGTGAACGGCGTCGGGCCGAACGACAACGTCGTCGCCGGCTGCAAGACGTAAGCCGCCAGCTTCCAGATGACGTCGCTGGGGATCGCCAGGCTGGCGATGATGCCGAGCGTCTTCATGATCTGGTTGTCCAACACCGTGCCGATCTGCTCGACCAGGCCACCGGTCAGCGCGATGCCATAGAGCATGAACACGACGATGCCGTTGGTGATCGTCGACAGGACCGTGCTGCCCAGCACCGTCAGCGACAGCAGCAGCAGCGCCACCAGCGTCACCATGGCCACGGCGAAGGCCGGTGCGGGCGGAATGTAGCCACCGACGATCCAGGCCGTCGCCATGACCGAGCCGGTCATCAGGATGACATAGATGGTGAGCATCGCGGCGTAGCCGAGCCACTTGCCCAGCACGATCGATGAGCGTCGCAGCGGTTTCGGCACGATGGCATCCAACGTGTGCCCCTCGATCTCGGCCGAGATCGCGCCGACAGCAGTGAAGATCGCCATGACGCCGGTCAGGAAATTGACGACATAGAAGCCCATGATCACCAGCATGCTGGCGAAGACCTCGTAGGAGAGACCGGCCGGATTGTTCGGCCGCCGGGCGACGCGGGACATGAAGTCTTCGTGAAACTTGACGTAACCGAAGGCATACATGCCGACGAAGACGGCGCTCAGCAGCAGCACGCCCAGGATCATCTTCTTGCGCACCGCCTCGCGGAACGTGATGCGTGCGATCAGCAGCGTCATGGCCATGTAGGCTCCTCCGCGACGGCCAGGCGCGCGCTAACGGGCCACCGGCTCGGCGGCCCGCACGGCGGCCGCGTCGCCCTCGACGATGGCGATGAAGACGTCTTCGAGCGACCGGCGGCGTGGGGTGACGGCGTAAATAGGCACGCGTGCCGCTGCCAGCAGGTCGACGATCGCCGGGATGTCGTCGCGGTGCGCCACCACCAGGCTGAGTTGGCCCGCCTCGGCGGCGGCCACGCCGGCCAGGCGCTCGACCTGGCGCAACATGAGCGGATCGTATGGCCCGACGGCGATGTCGACCACCAGGTCGACGTTGAGCAGCTCATCGATCGGACTGAGGTGGGCCACCCGGCCGCGATGGACGAAGGCGACCCGGTCGCAGACCATCTCGACCTCAGTCAGCAGGTGCGAGTTGAGAAAGACGGTCGTGCCGCGCGCCTTGAGCGTGCGGATCAGGTCGCGCACATCGCGGCGCCCGAGCGGGTCCAGCGCCGAGGTCGGCTCGTCCAGGAACACCAGCTCCGGGTCGTTGATGAGCGCCTGCGCCAGGCCGACGCGCTGCAACATGCCCTTGGAGAAAGTCCGCAGCCGGTCGTGGGTCTGCGCCTCCAGCCCGACCAGCGCCAGCACCTCGGGGATGCGCCGGCGGCGCTCGGCGGGCGGCAGGCCGTAGAGCTGGCCGTGGAAATCGAGGAACTCGCCCGCCTTGAGCCACTCGTGGAAGCGGAACTGCTCCGGCAGGAAGCCGATGGCGCGGCGGGCAGCCAGGTCGCCGAGCGGTCGGCCGAGCAGGCGCGCCTGGCCGGCGCTCGGGCGCACCAGCCCGAGCAGCATCTTGACCGAGGTCGTCTTGCCGGCGCCGTTTGGGCCGAGGTAGCCGAAGACCTCGCCGCGTGGCACCGTCAGCGTCAGGTGATCGACGGCGACGGTGCGCCCGAAGACCTTGCGGAGACCATCGGTTTCGATGGCCAGGCTGGTCGGTGCTCCGCCGTTGACCGGCGACCGGTCGGGCGCCACGGCTCGTCCTTTCCTGCGGTCCAATCACCGCGGACTACGTGACTGAGTTGATCGCCTGCAGCAGAACCTGCTCGCCGTAGCCGCCTGCCACCACGTACAGGATACCATTGCGCTGCGCGAAGACCGCGCCACCCTTGCCGTTCGGCTCCAGCACGAGCAGCGCCGGGTCACCACCGAGGCCGAGGAAACCGCCGACGCGCACGTCCTTGACGATCGCGCCGGCCGGCACCGGGATCAGCAGCGTCGTCGCCAGGCTGGCCGGGTCGGAGCAAATCGCCTCCAGCTGCGCGCGGTTGGTCTTGGACATGATCGGCGACGCCTTCAGGGCCAGGCACAGGTCCTGCACGTCGATGCCCTCGGACAGCGTCAACACCGGGCTAGGTCCGTGGGCGAACACGAGCGCCTGCTCGCCCTCGCCCCACACCTGCACGACTGAGAACGACGTGTCGACGGTGGCCGAGATGCGGCTGACGTTCGGATTGATGCCCGGCAGGTTCGTCGGATCGACCGGTGGGGTACTCTGCGGCGCCTCACTGGCGCGGTCGCGCACTGCCTGTCGAAATTTGGCCAGGTCAACGGTCAGTGTCGTCTTCGACGGGTCGGCGATATGGACGGTCGGCGCGCCCTTCGCCAGCGCCGGCGGCAGTGCCGTCAGCGTCCGCACCGGCATGCCGGCCGCGGCGGCACGCGCGGCGGCCAGATCGCGCACCTCGTACACCGTCGTGTCGGTGACGGTCGACTTGACCGTGACGCCAGCGGCAGCCAACGTGCGCTCGATCTCCTGCCGCGCCCGCGCTGGGTCGGCCGCCTGCCGGTGCTTCTCGGCCTCCTGCCGCTGGGCGTCGGTCAATTTCGGCATCGTGGCCGGGTCGACCTCGATGGTGAGCGCCTTGAAGGTCGTGACGCGGAAGACCGACAGCGCCTGCACTGCGGCGGACCCCATCGGCGTGACGGCCAGGGCGGTGACGACGACGAGCGTGGCCAGCGCCGTCGATAGGCTCAAACGAACGGAGCGAGCGCCAAGCCAGGCAAACATCGTCATGACCCTTTCGCGCGAGGAGACAGGAACCGGTGGGGTGTCGAGCAGGGCCTGCAGCCGGCGCCAAGCGATGTCCGTGGTCGGCGCATCGGGCAGCGCGCCGAGTGCCGCCAGACGATCGGTGGCGAAGCCAGCGGCGGTCCGCACCATGGCTTGGCGGGCAGTGCAGCCAGGGCAGGACCGAATATGCTGCGCCAGCGTCGTCCGGACGTCGGCCGGCAAGGCGTCGTCGATCAAGGCGCGCAGGTCGCCATCGGGTGGGCAGTCGGTCATGGTCGGCCTCCGGGCGGGACAGATTGGTGCGATTGGGCCGACGTCTCGCCGGCCAGGCGCAGGTAGTGGTCGCGCAGGTGCGCTTCCGCACGGGCGAGCAACGTGCCGACCGACCCCGGTCGGACGCTGGCGGCGGCGGCCACCTCGGCGTAGGACAGGCCGGCATGGCGCAGCACTAGCACGTTGCGGTGGGTCGGCGACAGGGCCGTCAGCGCGGCGCGCACCAGTCTAGCCTCCTCGGCCGCGACCGCCGCTTGGGCCGGATTGAGGGCCGCCTCGTCGTGGCTGACGTCAGATCGCGCCAACTGCCCGATCCGGTCGAGGTGTGTCGCCTGCCGCCGCCGGCTCCGGAGCCGGTTGTAGGCCGTATTCAGCGCCACCCGATAGAGCCAGGCGCCGATGGCGGCGTCGGGTTGATCGATCAGCCGGCGGTGGTACAACTGCAGGAAGACCTCTTGCGCCGCATCGTCCGCCTCGTCGGCGCCCAACAGACCGGCCAGCACGCGCTGGACGCGCGGATAGTGCTGGGCGAACACCGCTTCGAATGGGCCGCTGGCGGGTCCACCCACGGGATCAGTAACCCTGGCTGATAGCGCACACATCGCTCGCATCACCACCAAGAGCGCCATAGTGGCCGTCCGCCGGCCGCGCTCGATCTAGAAGGTTAACACCGAGCCGCTGCTCGGTGTGACAGGCGCCCGCCCACTGCATCTTCAAGGCGCTATCATGGACATGGAGGCTGCGGCGAGGAGCGGAGCAATGCACAAGGGAACCCTGGCAGCCGTCAGTGCCGGCGCACCACGCCCAATCGTCGGGTGGGCCGGTGGGCTGGTAGCACTGGTCGGACTGGTTGCGTATGGCTTCGCGCTGGCGCCCGGCGACCTGGCAGCGACGGCGTATCTGGCGCTGCACGGCCTGTGCGCGCAGAACCCCAGCCGCACCTTTGCCCTCGGCGGCCTGCCGCTGCCGGTCGACGCTCGCATGACCGGTCTCTACCTCGGGGCACTGATGGCGGCCGGCCCGCTGCTGCTGGCCCGGCAGCGCGGCGTGGTCGTCGGCCGGGGCTGGCTAGTGGCGTTGGTAGCCGGGGTGGCGATTATGGCGCTGGACGGAATGAACTCGCTGCGCGTCGACCTGTGGCAGCCGGCCTGGTGGCCGCCCGACAATCGATTGCGCCTCGTCACCGGCATGCTCGCCGGCGCCGGCCTGGGCGTCGCCGTCGCCTGGTTGGTGAAGCTGGCGCTGTGGCCGGCGGCAGCGCCGCTCTTGCGCCCGCGCGACATCGTGCTCTGGTCGCTCGGCGCGGCGGGTGCGACGGTAACCGTGCTCAGCGGCAGCGGCTGGGCGTTCGTGTCGGTGACGCTGCTGCTCGTGCTCGGCGCGGCGCTGACCCTGACGGGTCTGAACCTGGCCGTGCTGGGCCTGGCGCTGACACCGGATGGCGGCCCGGGTGCGCGTGGCTCGGCGCCAGCGCTCCTGGCGCTCCTGGCGCTGACAGGAGCGCTGCTGGAGATGGCGGCGCTGGCCAGCGGCCGGCTGGCCCTGGAAGCGGCGCTCGGCCGGTTGCCAGCAATGTGATCCCTCCTGACCCCTGGCTCGTATGACCACCACGCCAGGTAGCGGGCGAGCCAAGTTTGACATATACTGTCAGGGAATCGGCGACTTCCGCTTCTCGCGCGCTCGGGCCGGGTATCGCAGCAGCTTTTCAGCCGAACAGGGTAGGAACCGCGTCGCCGTCACGTGTGAGGGAAGAGACCATGGCGCAGGTAGAGCCGACACCACATCGCAGCAATCCACTCCGCGCAGTCGTCAAGGCGCTTCTCTATGTCATTGTGCGGGTCCTGATGGTCGTCTTCGGCTTCTGGCGACGCTACCCGCTGCCCGCGCTGATCCTGTTGGTGATGGCGATCGGCAGCATGTTTGCGCTCACTAGCGGCACATTGGCGCTGCCCGGCGCACCGGCGGCGGCTCCGGTCGAGGACGCGCGCATCTCGGTGGAATCCTACCTGCGCGGGCAGAAGGACTTCAACGCCGACATGATGTGGGGCGCGATGGACGAGCAACTCCGGTCCGCGCTGCAGCAACGCGGTCAGTCGCTGCAGGAGTTGCAGCAGCAGCAGCTCCAGCGACGGCAATCTGGCATCAAGCTGACACACCGCTTCGGCGCTGGCGCCGATCTGTCTGACGGTCGCAAAGTCTTTCTGTATATCGTGACGGTGAGCCAGGGCCAGCAGACACAGGAGTTGCCCTACACCTTCACTGTCAACAAGGCCGGCAAGATCGTCAACATCGACTGAGCGACGTCGAACGGGCATCGTCGGCCTCGGGCGCCTCGGGCGCACCGGAGCAGGGAGGTTGCATGGCAGGCGCAGCGCGTCAACGCAGCGAGAAAGACCAGCAGATCGACGAGGCGCTCGAAGGGTTCATGGATGCCTTCGCTCCCAGGCTGAAGATCATCTTCCTCCTCATCCTCCTGGTCGTGGTCTTCGCTGTCTTCATGTTGCCAACGATCGATACCTGGGGACCGGTCGCGGGTATCGTGCTCTTCTTCGCGTTCCAGCTCGTCTTCGCCATGTTCTTCATGATCGTCCAGTTCGGCGCCCTTTTCTGGTTCCTGGGCCGCGGACGAACGTACTGGGTGATGCCCGGCGAGACCGGCATCACGTTCGCGGACTACCGGGGCAACCCCGAGGTGTTGGAGGCGGCGCGGCGCATCGTCGTGCTGTTGCGCGGGGTCAAGGAGTTCAAGCAGATGGGCGGCGAGCACATTCGCGGCTTGCTGCTCGCCGGCCCGCCAGGCACCGGCAAGAGCTACCTGGCCCAGGCAATCTCCACGGAAGCGGGGGTACCTTTCGGCTACATTTCAGCGCCGTCGATGACCAGCATGTTCATGGGCATCGGTAACATCAAAGTCATGATGCTCTACGGCAAGGCGCGGAAGCTGGCCCGCAAGCATGGCGCGTGCATCATCTTCATCGATGAGATTGACGCCATTGGCATGGCGCGCTCCAGCGGCGCTGGCCAGGGCATCGGCATGATGGGCGGGTTCATGGGTGGGGGCGGCACTGGCCTGTTGAACGAACTGCTGATGCAGATGGACCCGCCACCGACGGACCAGGGTTGGAAGAGCCGCCTGCTCCGCGTTTTTGGCCTGCGGCGCAAGAAGGCGGAGATGCCGGCCGTGCTGACGTGTGCGGCAACCAACTTGGTCGAGGTCCTCGATCAGGCGCTCCTGCGACCGGGCCGCTTCGACCGCAAGATCAGGGTCGAAGCGCCGGATGCCACCGGTCGGCGCGACATCCTGCTGTACTATCTCGCCAAGGTCGCCCACGAGCCGGATATCGATGTCGACCGCATGGTCAACGATACGATGGGTTACACACCAGTCGCCATCAAGTATGTTCTCAATGAAGCCGCCGTTCACGCGCATTTTGATGGCCGCACGATCATCAATTACGATGATTTCACCATGGCGCGCGACACGCATGAGTACGGTATCCGCCAGCCGGTGAAGGCGATGGCAGCGGTGGACAAGCGGCGCATTGCCTACCACGAGGCCGGTCACACGGTGGCACAGATTGAGTACGCCGGCATCACGCGCGCTCGGTTCGCCAAGGTGACGCTGATGCGCTACGGCAACCTCGGCGCGGGCGTCGGCGGCTTCTCGTCGACCAAGCCGACCGAGGAGAGCGTCGGCGCGGCCACATCGAAAGAGGAGATCCTGGCCCACATCAAGATCTCACTCGCCAGCCGCGCTGCCGAGGAGCAGTTTCTCGGCACGCGCCTGAACGGTGTCGGCGGCGATTTCCACTCGGCAACGGAGCTGACCGCGCGCTACCTCTACCACTGGGGCATGGCGGAGACGATCGTCAACCCGACCGCGCTGTTCGGCGTCGTCACCAATCAGGTCGTCGCCGACAACCAGATGCAAGACAAGGTCGAGCGGGTACTCCAGCAGCAGATGCTTGAGGTCAAGCAGTTGCTGGAGCGGCGCCGCGACGACGTCATCGCCATTGCCGAGGCGCTGATCGCCCGTGATGAGCTCAACAGCCAGGACGTGGAAGATCTGCTGCGCCAGGTGCAGGACGAGAAGGTGGCTGCCGCGGCGGCTATGGCCGTAGCTGGCGGCCCGGCCGTCGCGGCCATCGCCCCGGCCGCCGCTGACCTCGGCTCCCCCACCGACCGACCGGCGCCGCCACTGGGCGGAACCACCGCCGCCTACCAGCCCGCACCGCCGCCCACCCGCAACGACGAACCGGCAACCACCGGCGGCGAGCGTCCCGAAGGTCGCGGCGGCTCCGACGACTGACCGCTCCTACACCGGCACCACGATGGGCGGCCCACTCCCCACCGGAGTGGGCCGTCGCCACGATCGCACCTACCTCTCCCGCTCCCCGGGGCGCCACCTCCGGCGAGGAACATTCTGGACAGTGGCAAGCCCTGCCCCGACACATCCCACGAACCCACTGACGACTGGCTACCGGCTACTGGCTACTGGAAGCGACACACCGTGCGCGTGCTGATGCTGACACCGGGTCTGCCCCAGCCGACCGGGTCCGGAGCTGTCATCCGCACCTGGTACATCCTGCGCCATCTCGTCGAGCAGATGGGCGCTGACGTCCAGGTGGTGACGTTCGGGTCGGACGACGGCGCACCGGTGGCCGAGCCGCTGCCGGAGCGGGTGACGGCCAGCGTGCTGCCGGCGCCAGTGCGCGACTGGCGCCGCCGGCTGGCGGTGCTAGGCGGCTCGACCCGGCCGGACCTGGCCGACCGGCTCTGGACACCCGACGCCCAGACGCGCGTGCAATTGGCCACGCAACGCGGCGGCGTGGACCTGATTTACGTCGGTGGGCTGGAGGTTGCGCGCTACGCCCTGGAGGTCCGGCGCCAGCGCGGGTCGGCCGGCCCGGCGATCGTGCTGGATGAGTTCAACGCCGAATGGCTGCTGCAGCAGCGCGCCGCCGCCACCGACTGGCGCGCACCGCGGCGCTGGCCGGTGGCGGCCTACTCGGCCATACAGTGGCGGAGACTGAAGCGTTTCGAGCGCGCCGCCTGCCTCGCGGCTGATGGGCTTGTGGCTGTTTCAGCCGCGGATGCGGTGGCGCTGGCAGTGCTGGACCCGGCACTGGCGCCGGCGCTGGTCCCCAACGGCGTGGATGTGCGCCGCTACGCGCCGGTGGACCCGGACACGCCGGGCCTGCCGCGCTTCGATCTTCTGTTCAGCGGCACGATGGATTACCGGCCCAACATCGACGCGGTGGCGTGGCTGACCCGAGCGGTGTGGCCGCGGCTGCGGCAGCAGTGGCCGGCGCTGACGCTCGGCCTGGTTGGTCAGCGGCCGACGGCGGCGGTGCGCGCGCACGGTCTGCGCGCCGGCATTACGGTGACGGGCGCCGTGCCGGACGACCGGCCGTACCTGTGGGGCGCGACCGCCTACGTCGTGCCGATGCGCTACGGCGGCGGCGTCCGGCTCAAACTGCTCAATGCGCTGGCCGCCGGGCGGCCAGTGGTGTCGACGACGATGGGCGCCGAGGGTATCGCCGTCGAGCATGGCCGCGATGTGCTCCTGGCTGACACCCCCGCCCAGTGGCAACGCCAACTCGAGCGCGTCCTCGGCGAGCCGGCGCTGCGGGCGCACCTGGGGCAGGCCGGCCAGGCGACGGCGGTGCGCTACGACTGGAGCGTGCTTGTGCGCCGCTTCGGTGCTGTCTACGAGCGGGCGCTGGCACGACGGGACGGCCGGCCGCTGGCGCCGGCGGGAACGCTGTGAGCGGCACACCGCCGGCGCCGGAGACGCGCCCCAGCGTGGAGGCCAGCATCGTCGTGACGGTGCGCGACGAGGCAGCCAGCATCGACGAGTTGCTGACCGCGCTGCATGGTCAGACGGTGCAGCCGCGCGAGATCGTTGTCGTCGACGGCGGCTCGACCGACGGTACCGTCGCCCGACTGCGGACCTGGGCCGACCGCCTGCCACTGCAGATTATCGACGCGCCGGGCGCGTCGATCAGCGCCGGTCGGAACCGGGCGATCGCGGCAGCAGCGAGCGACATTGTCGCGGTCACCGACGCTGGCGCGCGGCCGGCTCCCGGCTGGCTGGCGGCGATCACCGAGCGACTGCTGCCAGGGCCGGATGGCGCGCTGCCGGTGGCCGACGTCGTCGCCGGCTGGTTCGTGACCGACCCGCGCACGGTGTTCGAGCGTGCCATGGGCGCGACGGTGCTGCCGACCCTCGACGAGATCGCGCCCGCGACGTTCCTGCCATCCAGCCGCTCGGTCGCATTCACGCGGGCCGCCTGGCAGTCCGCCGGTGGCTACCCCGAGTGGCTCGACTACGGCGAAGATCTCGTCTTCGATCTGGCGCTGCGGGAACGGGGACTGCGGTTCGCCTTCGTACCGGCAGCGGTGGTCTTCTTCCGGCCTCGTGCGACGCTGACGGCCTTCTGGCGGCAGTACTACCGGTACGCGCGCGGCGACGGCAAGGCCGACCTCTGGCGGCGGCGCCACGCTGTCCGCTGCGCCGTCTACGCCGGTGCGCCGGTACTGGCGGCCCTGGGCGTCCGCGGCGGTCGGGCTGGCATGCTGCTGGCCGGGTCGCTGCTGTTGGTCGGTGCGACCGCGTACTGCTGGCGACCGTACGCGCGGCTGCTGCCCTACCTGCGCGGCCTTGGCCCACGCGGCGCGATCAGCGCCATGGCGTTGGTGCCGGTGATCCGGCTGGTGGGTGATCTGGCCAAGCTGGCCGGCTACCCGGCCGGCGTCCTCTGGCGACTACGGAAGCAATGAGGGATGTGAACTCATCACTCACTATTCGCGTCGCTGGCCGAAGAGGTAGGGTGGCTCATCCGGACGCGGCAGGCGGGCCGGCGCCGGCGGCAGCGCCGGGAAGCGGCCGTGCGGCTCGGACTGGTACCAGTAGGCGGTGCTGGCGTAGTCGTTGGCCAGCTTGTTGCCGTGACCGTGCTCGATCGTCACCCGGATCGACTGTTGGAAGGCGATTGGGTCCTCGATGTAGTAGCGATAACAGGTCTGCTTGCCCTTCCAGCGCCAGTCGCCGTGCTCGCCGTAGAGGATCAGGCCGTGATACGGGCCGTGATACTCCTGCGTCGGGCAATAGGCCATGTTGAACATGTCCTCGGTGCCGGTGCCGTGCAGCGCTGGCGGCCAGGCCTCGCCATCGATGAAGATCATGTCGTCGCCCTCGCCATACCAGTCGTTCATCTGACGCTCGAAGCAATCGATGTCCAGGTGGCAGCCGACATAGTGGCCACGTCCGGTCGCCTCCAGGATGGTGTAGTTGCCGGCGCCGTCGGTGTTCTTCAGGCCTTCCCAGTAGGCTTTGCGCCAGATCGCCTCGTCCGTGCGGTCGGGCCCACCGGGGATCTCCAGGCTGGCGGTCGGATTCTCGCGCCGCCACTGCGCGTGGAACCGGACCAGGTCGCGCGTAGCGGCCGGAGCCGGGTACTGCTCCCAGTCGACATAGAAGTGGAGTGTGAAGACCTCTGTTTCACACTCGCTGGTGACCTCGATGCGCATGCCGTCCGTGAATGGCATTGGGAACCAGCAGTTCAGGCTGCGGCCATTCTCGGGACTCATCTGCAACGGCAGGCTGACGAAGTTCCTGAACAAGCCGTGACCCAGGCCGAAGAAGTCGCCCAGCGGACACTCGACGCTGGGTGTCGCCTCGCCGTCCCAGAACATCCGCAGCACGATGCGGCGCGCGAAGGCAGGCGCGGCGCAGGCGGCCGTCATCCAGATGTGCTTGATGCAGCCCGGCCCGTCGGCCTGAGCGATGACACGTGCCTCGCCCGGCTGGAACTTCCAGCTATCGAGGTTGCCGCCGGTGGGGTCGTAGCTGGAGAAGCGCCGCGACCGGAAGTCGCGCATCGTCGCCAGGTTGGTCAGGGTGGTGGCGCCAATCATCGTCATTCTCCTTCGCGTGAGCCGGCACAACCGACGTGCTGGCCGGCGCCGACCGAGTCGCCGCCGGGCATCGTAGCCGATCCAAAGGCGGGGTGGGGATGGCACATGGCCCGGGGGGCATCGCGCCCACGGTGTCCGCTGCGCCCACTCATCACCGACTCGCGCCCCCGCCCGGACTGAGATCATTTTGTAACGTGACCGAAAGCGGGGCTTACGCATTTGAGATTGACCGCGCCCTATGCTCACAGTGGACCGAGTATGACGCTCGGCGCCGACTGCTGATCGGGAGGGTGCCGTGATGGTCAGGACAGCGAATCGATCGTCGGTCGGTCTCTTTCGGCCGGCGCAGCATCTCTCAGGAGAGCAGCTGGCCTTCGGCGCCGAGGCGGCCGAGGCGGCCGAGGCGCTGCCGGCATACGATTCGATCCAACTCTACCTGCACGATATCGCCCGCACACCGCTGCTGACGGCTGCCGAGGAAGTGGCGCTGACGCAGCGCATCGAGCAGGGCGATGCCGCGGCGCTGCAGCAGATGGTGCGCTCTAACCTGCGTCTGGTCGTGAGCATCGCCAAGCGCTACGGCAACCAGGGTGTTCCGCTGCTCGACCTGATTCAGGAGGGCAACCTGGGCCTGCTGCGCGCCGTCACGCGCTTCGACTGGCGGCGCGGCCACCGGTTCGCGACCTATGCGACCTGGTGGATCCGGCAGGCGATCACCAGGGCACTCAATGACCAGGGGCGCACCATCCGGCTCCCAGCCCGGATGAGCGAGTTGGTCCGTCTGATCAAGCGCACGATGCGTGACCTCACCCAGACGCTCGGCCGCACGCCGAACCTGGAGGAGATTGCTGCCGAACTGCACATGCGCCCGAAGCGCGTGGCGCTGGCACTGCATGTCGCCCAGCATCCCGTGTCGCTGGACGCACCGCTCAGCGACGAGTACGACGACGGTCTTGGTGACCTGCTGGCCTGCGCGCAGGAGCCAGGACCGGAAGAGCAGGTGGCCGATCAGATGCTGCGCAATGACCTGGAGCAGGCGCTGCTCGATCTGCCGGTGCGCGAGCAGCGTCTGCTGGTGCTGCGCTTTGGCCTGGAGGACGACCACCCACGCACGCTGGCCGAGGCCGGCGCTGCCCTCGGCGTCGGGCGCGAGCGCGCGCGCCAGATCGAGCGCGCGGCCCTGCTGGCGCTGCGGCGGCGGCTGGACGACAGCGTCACCCTGCCCCGCTTCCTGTCCGACGACGAGCCGGTCTCCCTGCCAGCCCTGTCGGCCGACTAGCGCCGGTCAGGGCGCTGCGCGTCAGCGCCGCCGCCTGCGCTAGAATGGCCGGTGTGGCTGGGCGCGGTGGTGCGCCCCCGTGTGCGTGGGTGGGAAGGAGGCGGCGATGGGCCGCGTATTCGAGGGAAATCTCGTTGCGGGTGACGCGGCCTACGCGATCGTCGTCGCGCGCTGGAATGAGTTCATCACCGGCAAGCTGCTCGGCGGCGCGCTGGATGCGCTGCGCCGGCACGGCGTGGCCGACGAGCGCGTTGATATCGCCTGGGCGCCGGGCTCCTTCGAGGTCCCGATCGTCGCCCAGCGCCTGGCCCGCAGCGGCCGCTATGGCGCTGTTATCTGCCTGGGCGCGGTCATTCGCGGTGCGACGCCGCACTTCGACTACGTGGCCAACGAGGTGTCCAAGGGCGTCGCCCAGATCGGTCTGCAGACGGGCGTGCCGGTTATCTTCGGTGTGCTGACGACCGACACGATCGAGCAGGCGATCGAGCGCGCCGGCACCAAGGCCGGCAACAAGGGCTTCGAGGCGGCGGCAGTCGCCATCGAAATGGTCAACCTGCTGCGTGCGGTGGACGACGCCGTTCTCGTCGAGCAATGATGACCCGGCCTCGAGCCGTCTTCTTCGATGCGGCCGGCACCCTCGTCTATCCGCATCCATCGCCGGCCGGTGTTGTCGAGGCGGTGCTGCGGCAATGGGCGCCGGCGGCGCTACCGCTCGACGGCGGGGCGCTGGCGGCGCACATCGAGGCCGCGATGCGCGCCTGCCGGCAGGCCGGTCGGCTGGTGCACTACCCGGCGGCGGCGGCACTCGACTTCTGGCGCGACGCCTACCGCACGTTCTTCGGCCAGCAACTGGCCGCCGCCCAGGCAGCCGCCGTCGCCGACGCACTGCTGACCGCCTTTACTGACCTGACTACCTGGCGGCTGTTCGCCGATGTGCGCCCGACGTTGGCGGCGCTGCGGCCGGTCGTGCCGACGCTCGGGCTGCTGTCGAACTGGGAGGACTGGCTGCCGGATCTGATCGTCGCGCTTGAGGTGCGGCACCTGCTCGACCACCTGCTGGTGTCGGGTGCGATCGGCCTGGAGAAGCCGGACCCGGCCATCTTTCAGCGCGCGCTGTGCCTGGCCGGCGTTGCGCCGGACGAGTTCGTCTACGTCGGCGACAGCCTGCACCATGATATCGAACCCTGCCAGGCGCTCGGGCTGAGGGCCGTTCTGATCGATCGCGATGGCCGCCTGGCTGACGTCGCCGGCGCTGTTCGCCTCACCGACCTGCGCCAGCTCCCCGCCGCCCTTGGGCTGGACCTTAAGGTGTAGGAGGCCGGGTGGCCACGGGACGGAGGAGGCAGACCCTCATCCCAACCCACTCCCAGACGGCGAGGGAATCGGCGCCAGCGTGGAGAGACCCTCACTCCGATGGCTGCCTTCGACGACGCTCGGGCCGAGGAGCGGAGCCGAAGCCTCGTTCCTCCTGGCCCCCCTGACTCTCCTGGCCTCCTTGACGGTCCACCCACAGCCATGCTACACAACCACATCAGTCCGGACGGTCGATGGCCCTGCTGGTGGCGAGGTGATCGGTCGCGCCGCGCGTGCGCGCTGACCGCCGGATTGACGGGCCGCCGGGTTGCCGGCGGTGGGACCCGCAGCGAGTGAGGAGCGAGCATGGCCCAGGCGACGGAGCAGGCGAGTGTCGTGCGCATCGGCGTGCCGGTGCCGGACGAGCCATGGGCGGCGCTGATCGAGGCGGCCGGCGGCCGGCTGACGATGGTCGAGACGCGCGGCGAGGCCGACATCGTCGCGGCCACACGCGACGCTGACATCATCATCAATGCCGGCGGTGTCTTCCCGGCCCATGTCATCGAGCAATTGCGCCGATGCCGCCTGATCATCCAGTCCTCGGTCGGCTACGATCGCATCGACGTGCCGGTCGCCACCGCCCGCGGCATCATGATCGCCAACCTGCCCGACTACTGCATCGAGGAGGTCGCTGAGCACGCGCTGACGCTGCTGCTGGCTGGCGCGCGCAGCTTGCCGACGATGGAGCGGCTGGTGCGCGACGGCTCCTGGAATACCCAGCCGTACACAGCCATTCGCAGCGCCATCGGTCCAGTCCAGCGGCTCAGCACGACCACGCTCGGCATCGTTGGCTTCGGCAAGATCGGCCGGCTGGTGGCGCGCAAGGCCGGCGGCATCGGCTGGACGATTCTCGCCGCCGATCCATTCGTCACCACCGAGGCGGCCGCCGCGCTCGGTGTAGAACTGGTGCCGCTTGACGACCTGCTGCGCCGCAGCGATTACATCACGCTGCATGTGCTGCTGTCGCCGGAGACGCGCGGTCTGATCGGCCGCCGCGAGCTGGCGCTGATGAAATCGTCAGCCTATCTGGTCAACACCTGCCGCGGCCCGATCATCGACGAGGCGGCGCTGATCGAGGCGCTGCGCGCCGGCCAGCTGGCCGGCGCTGGCCTGGATGTGATGGAGGTTGAGCCGCTAGCGATGGACAGTCCGCTGCGCAACTTCCCGCACGTCACGCTCACGCCGCACATGGCTGTCTACTCCGAGCAGGCTATCGCCAACTGGACCCGCGAACCGTTCGAGGATGCCGCGCGCGTCCTCAATGGGCGCTGGCCGCGCGGCCTGGTCAATCGCGAACTGAAGGAGCGGCTTACCGGCTACACGGACTAGGAGAGCCAGGAAGAGCGGGAGATCAGGAGGGATCGGCAGGACCTCGCCTGCCTCCGCTCCCGTGCGTGGGGGAGGTGACCAGCCGTGACGCCGAGAGCGGCCCGTGCCCTCGCCCAGTGCCGTGGGATCGGTCGAGGAAAAGCCTCTTCGCTGGCTGCCGGTGGCTTTGCTCAGGCCGAGGAGCACAATTGAAGCCAGCCATCCAGGTCGCGTCGGTGGCTTCGGCTCCACCCAGCACCTACTCATCACCCAGCACTGCCTCAGCACGTTGGAGGAACGACATGGCGAACCGCACGATCGTTGGACAGGGTGACTACACCTACGAGGTCGACAAGGAGTGGGGCCGCCGCACCGGGGGCGTGCCGGCGTTCGGGCTGGTGACGGGCATGGCGACCGACTCGCAGGACCGAGTCTACGTCTTCAACCGCACGCCGCGCGCCGAGGTACTGGTCTTTGGTCGCGATGGCCGGCTGCTGACGACGTGGGGTCACGGCCGGTTCCGCTCGCCGCACGGCATCTGGATCGGCCCCGATGATAGCCTCTACCTGATCGATACCGAGTGCCATCAAGTGACGTGCTGGACGCTCGACGGCCAGGAGCAGCGCGCCTGGGGCATCGATGGCCAGCCCGGCGCACCTGGCCAGCCCTTCAACCGCCCGACCTACGCCGTCGTCACACCCGACGGAGAGATGTATGTCTCTGATGGCTACGGCCAGCACCGCGTTCACCGCTACGGCGCCGATGGTGCGTTGCGCTCGTCCTGGGGCGAGCAGGGCACGGAACCGAGTCAGTTCGCGCTGCCGCACGACGTCTGCGTCGATGCGCGCGACCGCGTGCTGGTCTGCGACCGCGAGAACGGCCGCGTGCAACTATTCGACCGCCGCGGCGCCTTCACCGGCGAGTGGACCGGCCTGCTGGCGCCGATGCAGATCCGGCCCGTCGGCGACCGGCTCTACCTGGCCGAGGGCGGCAAGCGCATCTCCGTGCGCACGCTCGACAATGAGGTGCTGAGCCAGTGGGGTGGCGATGGCCCAGCGCCTGACCAGTTCACCGACGCGCCGCACGCCATCTGGGTCGACTCGCGCGGCGACATCTACGTCAGCGAGGTCGTCGCACACAATAAGATTCAGAAGTACGTGCGCCAGTGATCGACGCGCGGTGAAGGAGCCACGGCCCCATGCCGGCCCACACCGGCGTGGAGTTCCGCTGCTGTTCGGCTCAGCACCACAATGCCCAGCGCGGCTGACTCCTCATCAAGCTGCTTCCAGGCGCCCCTGGCCTGGACGACGCTGAGGGGTCGTCACGCTCCGGCCCGTGGCAGCCGCAGCGTGACCATGGAGCCACGGCCCTCCTCGCTCTCGACCGTCACCTCGCCGCCCATGTGGCGGGCTAGCTCGCGACTGAGCGCCAGGCCGAGGCCCAGGCCACCGCGGGAACTGACATTGCCGGCCCGGTAAAAGCGCTCGAACAGCCGAGGCAGGTCAGCGGCCGGAATGCCGATCCCTTCGTCGATCACGGTCAGGTGCGCCGCTGCCGCATCGATTGTCACCACTACCCGGAGCGGGCGGTCCGGTGGGCTGTACTTGCGCGCGTTGTCGAGCAGGTTCACGATGATCTGCTCGACGCGCGCTTCGTCAGCCACCACCGCGACCGGTGGCGCTGGTGTGGTCAGCGCCACCTGGCCGGTGTGGGTCGTGCTGTCGGCGATAACGCGGCGCGCTAATTCGATCAGGTCAAAGGTGGCCGGCTCAACCACCAGGAAGCCCCCCTCCAGCCGCGCCGAGTCGACCAGGTCGTTGATCAGGCCGTTCAAGCGGCGAGCCTGGCGTTGGAGGGTGTCCAGCGCCATGGCGGTCGCGGCACGCTCCGGCTCCGGCAGCCGCGCCAGCCGCCGCTGCAGTACCTGTGTCGCCAGCAGAATGCCGGTCGCCGGCGAGCGCAACTCGTGAGCGGCCATGGCCAGGAACTCCTGCCGGGCATGCTCCCACTGACGCAATGGCGATACGTCATGGACGGCGACGACCATGCCAGTCGACTGTCCGGCGGTGTCATGCACTGGCGCGGCGCTGATCCGCAGGTAGCGTGCCGCCGTGTCGGACCCGATGGTCAGGTCCACGGCATCCGTGCGCTCGCCGACGAGCATCTGGCGCAATGCCGGTCTGACTGCCGGGTCGTCGGCAGGGGTGGCCACCTGATCGACGAGCGCGAGGTCGGTTCGCACCGGCACGCCAAGCAGGTGAGACGCGGCCTGGTTGGCCAGGCGTGGCACGCCGCTGGCGTCGGTCAGGATGATGCCGTCCGGAATGGCGTCCAAGGTCGACGCCAGCTCGACGGCACGGACATCCGCCCGCGCACGGGCCTCCGCCAGCTCCAACGTGCGCTGCTGCACGCGCGCCTCCAGGCCGGCACCCGCTGCGCGCAACTGCTCGATCAGCCGCTCCCGCTCGGTGACATCGCGCAGCCAGGCGACCATGCCTTGATGACGACGGTCCTCCAAGACGGGCACGGTCTGGGCCTCGACGACCCGGCCGCGCGCGCGGAGCAGGCACGACTGTGGCGCCTGTCCGGTCAGGCGGTCGCGCTCGGCCGGGCTGGCGCCGGCGGCGACCAGCACCGGCCCCAGCCGGTCGAACGGCGGCTCACCCAGCAGGGGGCGCGCGGCGGGGTTCGTCTCAATGATGCGGCCGTCAAGGTCGGTGACAATGATGGCATCGCTGGCGACGGCCAGTGCAGTGCGCAGCGCCACCGGGCGCGCGGCCAGCAGCCGGCCACGGGTGAGCAAGTCGAATACGATCGCGCCGCTGATGGCGAATAGCAGTGGTGTTGGGTCGAGCCGACTCGGCAGGTGCAGCGCCACGAAGATCATGTTTGGCAGCAGCGGTACCGCCGACGCCGCCGCCAGCAGCCACAGCCGCTGCCGCTGCCCTGGCGGGGCGCGCCGGCTGGCCATGAGGACGACGACGAACGACGCGGCGAAGGTGGTGTAGGCGACGGCCGCGTTCAGCCAGAAGAAGGGGCCGCGCGTGTAGCTGCCGAGCGCCAGTTCTCGATAGAACAGGCCATGCTGATCATTCGTCAGCAGCAACAGGTAGCAGGCCAGCGGCGGCGCCGCCAGCAGCGGCCACAGCCAGGGACCGAGGCGCTGGTCGGCGTCGACATAGCGCAGGAGGACGAGCAGCCACAACGGGCCGACGCTCATGATGCCGATGAACTGGAACCGCAACCAGAACCAGAGCGTCGTCAAGTCGGCGGCGGCGACTTCCAACCCGAAGCCAACGACCCAGATGAGGATGCCGAGGCTGAACCAGACCAGCGCCCGCGCTACCCGGTCGCGTCGCTGGCGGTAGGCGGCCAGCGTGAGCCACACCACCACCGGCGCGGTGACGACCGTGACCATGATCACTGGGTCCCACTGGTACGCCATTGGCATGCGATTATCCCGGGAGCAATGCCGGCCGTGCCGCGTCACTAGCTTAGCCGAGTTGCTGAGCGCCGCCAATCGTCTATGTGCCCGCCCCGCCTCATCAGGCTCTGATCGTCGAAGAACTGCGCCGGTGTCGCGTGCGTCTCTTGAGTCGTAGGATGGCGCACGTCGCCCACGCTGCTGAAGTGGTGAGATCAAGATGACGAAGCGAGTGCTGGCGCTACTGTGCTGCCTGGCGCTGATGGGGCAGGCCGCGATGGAGGCGCCGGTCGCGGCGCAGTCGGTGGCGATGGCCCGCATCGATCCGGCGCGGGCGGTGGTTGGCGAGCGTGTCACGATCCGCGGCGAGGGGTGGCCAGCCGGCAGCGCCGTGACGGTGACCCTCGGCCAGACCGAGTACGTGGAGTGGACGACCGGCGTGGCCGCGCCCGACGGCACGCTAGCGTTGACGGCGATCGTGCCGCGCGTTTACGTGGCGTTGAGCGGCACGCAGGTGCTGGTCACGCCGGGTGATTACCTGGTCACTGTCATCAGTACGCCCGGTGGTGGGCGCGGCACGCTGGCGGTAGCGGTACGCCTGACCATTTCCGCGCCCGTGCCCGCGCCGCCGGCCATCGCCGCGCGCTTCCACGACTACTACTTCACCCATGACGGTGGTCGGCTGCTGGGCCACCCGATCAGCGACACGCGCCTGGAGAGTGGCCGCAGAGTGCAGTACTTTGAGAAGGGTCGCCTGGAGGACCATGCCGACTTCGCTGGCTCTGCGGAGGCCTGGCGCATCCAGTTCGGTCGACTAGCCGCCGAGCTGGCCACCACTGGCGGCACGCGCCCCGTTGGTGGCAATACCTCCAGCGTGACCTACGCCGATTTCCACGACCTCGCGGCGCCGGAGCGCCGGCTGCCGGTCCCGCCGGACTGGTCGGTCGTCAGTTCGCCCGAGGGCGAGGCAGCGGTATTCGTGCCGGTCGACGCGATGCTGCGGCCGGCCCCCGGCCACTACGTGCCGGCGCGCTTCTGGGGCTATATCACTCAGCCGGCGCTCTTCCCGGCCGGCTGGCTGCACGACATCGGCCTGCCGCTGTCGGAGGCCGTTCCGGCCACGGTGACCAAGACTGTCGCCGGCGAACAGGTCACGCGCACCGTCATCGTGCAACTGTTCGAACGCACGGTGCTGACCGACGATCGAGCCAACCCCGACGCCTTCCAGATCGAGCGCGCCAATGTCGGCACGGACTACCTGGCCGAGTGGCGCGGGCCGATCGTGCCAGGTGACGTGGTGCTGCACGACGCATTCACCTGGAGCGACCCGAGCCAGACGTCGGAGCGGCTGCCGCTGGGGATGCGCGCCCCGGCCTGGGAGTGGCTCTCGCGCCCCCAGACCGAGATCCTGATGGAGGATGAGGTTGCCGTCCTGGAGCAGCAGTTGCGCGCGGAGGGCTGGCAGGTCACCGGGCGCACCGGCACCGGCCTGGCCGGCACGGTCGAGGGCGTGAAGGGCACACGGTTGCAGGTGATCGCCTGGTCGCACGGTCCGCAGCCCGGTATAGCGCCGGCCGCGGCCGGCGCGGGCACATCGCTGCGCGTCCTCATTGGCCAGCGCGCCTGAGGCCGGCCGGTGCGCTCAGTAGCGCAGATACTTGTCGATCTCGTTGCGCAGCGGCTGGTCGACGCCGAAGCGGGCTAGGTTGTCGGCCACGATCGCCAGCGCCCGGTCGGTGTAATGGACCGTCTCGCTGCCGGTGTGGGGTACGATTAGCACGTCCGGCCGGTCCCACAGCGGGCTATCGGCCGGCAGTGGCTCGGTGGCGAACACGTCCAGGCCAGCGGCGCGGAGGCGGCCCGAGTCGAGCGCGCGCAGTAGCGCCGGCTCGTCGACCGTGCGCCCGCGGCCGACATTGACGAAGACCGCGCCGCGCGGCAGCAGAGCGAACGTCGCATCGGTCCAGAAGCCTTCCGTCTCGGGCGTGCGCGGGAGGATGCTGACGACGTAGAGCGCGTCGGCCAGCACCGCCGGCAGCGCATCCGGGCCGTGCAGCGCCGCCAGCCACGGCGGCAGCGGCGCGCTGGCGGTCGATGCGCGCCGCACCGCCACCACGCGCATGCCGAGGTCGTGCAGCACCCGCGCCAGCGCCGCACCGATCGTGCCGTAGCCGACGATCGCGACCGTCGCGCCGTGGAGCTCGTCGACGACGGCCTTGCGCCACTCGCGGCGTGCCTGCTGGGCGCGGAACTGGTCCAACCGCTTGGCGAAGTGGAGCAGCAGGCTGAGGACGAACTCGGTCATCGGAATCGGATGTGTGCCGCTGACAGTCGTGACAGTGATGGCCGGATCGGCTAGGTACGGCTGCCAGACGCCATCGACGCCGGCATGAAAGACCTGAACCCAGCGCAGTCGCGGCGCGCGCGCCGGAAGATCGGGCGGCAGATCGTAGGCGACGATGCCGTCGAGATCCGCCAGGAGCGCGCTCAGGTCCAGGTCGGGATGGTAGGCCGGACAGGTCGGCTCCATCAGGTCCAGATCGGTCGGCGGGTGAAACGCGATGCCGCCTGGGGCGCTGACCAGTTCGACCGTCGGGGCGGCCGCGCGCAGACGAGCGATCTGCTCGGCCGTAACATTGATGCTCAGCAGCACTCGCGGCGCCACCGGACTGCCTCCCTCGCGCGCTTCCTCCCGCCGGCGCCGGCGCGCCACGGGTCGGGCGACGATACCACAAGGGCGTGTGGCGCGTGGCGTTGCCGGCCGGCGCGCGCCGTGGCACCATGGCCCTTGTCACCCCGCCGTGCTACGTCGAAGCGCCGCCGGCGGTCTTTGGGCGCGGCCCGAGCCACGAAAGGGACCACTATGACTATCGAGCGTGTCGAGGCATTCCCGGTCAGTTGCACGCTGCCGCGTCCCGTCGGTGACGGCCGTGGCCTGCAAGCAGTGCGGCAGCACCTGCTGGTCAAGATCACCAATCACGATGGCGCGGTCGGTTGGGGGGAGGGAGGCGCGGCCGTCGCTGGTGCGGTGCAGGTGCGCCGCACGATCGCGCCGCTGCTGGTCGGCCGTGACGAAACGCACATCGACGCCACTCATGCCCGCCTGCGCCAGGTCAACATCGGCGGCGGGCTGCTCGGCGCGATCGACATCGCGCTCTGGGACCTGAACGGTCAGCTCCAGGGCCGATCGATTGTGGCGATGCTCGGTGGGTTGCGTCGCGAGCGGGTGCCGGCCTACGCCTCGCTGCACAACTATTCCGAGACGACAGACCTGACCGGCGAGCTGACCGAATTGGTCGCCAGCGCGCGCGCCGCCGGCTTCGGCGGCCTGAAGCTGAAGATCGGCGGTCGCGAGCCAAGAGAGGACGCCGGCTACCTGCGCGCCGCCCGTGCTGCCGCCGGCCCCGACATGGACCTGATGGCCGACGCCAACCAGACCTACGACCTGCCGCTGGCTGTATCCGTCGGCCGGCTGCTGGAGGAGCTCGACTACCGCTGGTTCGAGGAACCGCTGCCGCGCCACGACCCGGCCGGCTACGCCCAGCTCTGCCAGGTGCTGGATATCGGCGTAGCCGGCGGCGAAGGCGCGCAGTCAGCTGCCGATGTCCAGGCGCTGTGCCAGGCGCGAGCAGTCGACATCAGCCAGCCAGACGTGGCCGGCGCCGGTGGCCTGACCGTTGCCCGCCACCTGCCGCTCATCGCCCAGCTCTGGGGCATTATGCCGACCTGGCACGTCTGGAACTCGGCCCTCATCCACGTCGCCACGCTGCACGTGCTGGCCAACCAGGCGCCCTGGCGCGACGGCTCGATGGTCCCAGAGGCGCCGCCGCTGGAGACGACGACGATGCCGAACCCGCTGCGGGAGATGTTCTTTACCGAGCCGCTGACGCTCGGCCCGGACGGCGCCTTCGCTGTGCCGACCGGCCCCGGCCTCGGCGTCACGATCAACCCGGACATGCTGGCACGGTATCGGCTCGACGCTTAGAGAAGCGAGTGATGAGTGATGAGTATGGCCCTCATCACTCATCACTCATCACTCATCACTCGATAGAAGGAGCGGGTATGGCCACAGTCGAGGCGGTGGATTTCTTCTACCTGCGGCTGGCGGTCGTGCAGGACATCGGGGACGGCAGCCAGGATGCCCTGCTGGTGCGCGTGCGCGCCGGTGGCGTCGAGGGCTGGGGCGAGTGCGAGGCCGCGCCGCTGCCGAGCATCGCCGCCTGGTGCTGCCCGCTGTCGCACTCGGCCTGCCATCCAGTGCGCGACGGCGTGCTGGGCCAACCGCTGAACGCGCCGGCCGACATCCACCGCATCAATGCGCGCGTGCGTGCGCTGTGCTTTCTGTTGCCACAGGCCGATCACACGCTGTCGGGCGTCGACGTGGCACTGTGGGACGCGCTGGCGCGGCGGCGCGGCGTGCCGGTCCACGCGCTGCTGAGCGATGGCGAACCGCAGCCGAAACGGCCCTATGCGTCGGTGCTGTTTGGCGAGACGCCGGACGAGACCGGCGCGCGCGCTGCCCGGTGCCGCGCCCAGGGATTCACTGCCGCCAAGTTCGGCTGGGGGCCGTACGGTCATGGATCAGCCGCCGTCGACGACGCCCACGTCGCCGCCGCGCGAGCCGGTCTCGGCCCGGATGCCGATCTGCTGATCGATGCCGGCACCGTCTGGGGCGACGATGTCGCCGCCGCCGTCCAGCGCCTGGCCAGCTTGCGGGCGCACCGGGCGCGCTGGCTGGAAGAGCCGTTCGCGGCCGGCGCGCTGCACGCCTACGCCGCGCTGGCCGGCTACCCGGAGGCCGTGCCGATGGCCGGTGGCGAGGCCGCGTCGTCGTTCGACGCCGCTCGCCAGATCATCGACCATGGCCGCGTCGACTACATCCAAATCGACGCCGGCATTATCGGCGGCCTGACGACGGCGCGGCAGGTCGTTGACTATGCGCGGGCGCGCGGCGTCATCTACGTCAACCACACCTTCACCTCGTCGCTGGCGCTGGCGGCATCGCTGGCGCCCTTCTGGGATTGGCCCGAGGCCGACCTGTGCGAGTTCCCGGCCGAGCCGAGCGCACTCGGTCGCGAGTTGACCGGCGAGCGGCTCCTTCCCAACACCGATGGCCGCCTGCGCCCGTCGCCCGGCCCCGGCCTCGGCCTGCTGCCGGACCCAGTGGCGATCCGGCGCTACCTCGTGCCGGTGCGCATCGAGGTCGCCGGCCAGGTGCTGTACGAGACGCCGCCCGTCGACGACTGAGCGGGGGCGACGGGCCCTTGTTCCGAGAGGCAGGGGGATGTATAGTACTTCCATGACTCCTCTGATGACTGGATGACCGGAGTGGATGGGTGATGGCGGACACGCCGATGGTGACCGGTGTGCCGGTGAATGCCCGCCGCCTCCATGAGGCGGTGGTTGACCAACTGCTCCGGCAGATCGTCGGCGGTGCATTGCCGGCCGGGGCGACACTGCCGAACGAGGTTGTGCTGGCGGCACACTTCGGCGTCAGCCGGACCGTGCTGCGCGAGGCGACTCGGCTGCTCGCCGCCAAGGGCCTGGTGCGCGTCAAGCATGGCAGCGGCGTCTGGGTCCAGCCAGCCGACGAGTGGGATCGGCTCGATCCGCGGATCTTGTTCGCCCAGGTGCAAGTGAGCCGGGATGCGCGGGTTCTCGACGATGTGTTGGAAGCGCGTCGCCTGCTCGAAGTCGAGTTGGCTGGCCTGGCGGCAGCGCGCCGCACAGCCGGCGATCTTGCCGGCTTGTCCGCGGCGATTGCGCTCTTGCGCGCCACGCTGAGTGAGACTGGCGCCTTTGGCCAATCGGACATCGCGTTCCACGATTGTGTCTTCCGTGCGGCCCACAATCCACTCCTGCGCAAGACCGTGCTGCCGGTGGTCGACACGCTGTTCCAGCTCCGCGGGCAGATCACCGATCGGCGCGACAGCCACGTCGAGCAGTCTCAGGCCGGCCACGAGGCGGTCTGGCAGGCGATCGTCGACGGCGATGTGACGGTCGCGCGCGCCGCCATGCGCGATCACGTCGCGCAGTTCGAGATGGAGGTACGGGCCAGCGATCTGTTCTAGCGCCCGGGACGTGGACGACATCCATTGGACGGCCGGTCGTGACGACGGGCGGCACATCGACCATAGGAGGACCGATGATGGCACGCGTGATCAGTCGACGCACGCTGTTCAGTACGCTTGGTCTGACCGCCGGCATCGGCTTGCTGCAGGCGTGCGGCGGCGCGCCAGCCAGCCCTACGGTGGCGCCGAAGGCCGCCGAGCCGACCAAGCCAGCCGCGGCCGCCCCGACGACCGCTCTGGCGGCGCCGCCGACGGCCCCAGCCGCTGCCCCCACGACGGCGCCGGCCGCCGCCAAGCCGGCCGCCAGCGGGAGTGGCGGCTCGTTCACCTTCTTCCAGTACGAGTGGGAGGGCCACGGTGTCGGCCTGTCACGCCGCTGGACGGTGCCGGGCGATGCCTTCGAGCAAGAGACCGGCATCAAGATCGGCCGCAAGTCGATCCCCTCGACCCAGTACTGGGACAAGATGATCACCGAACTGGCCAGCGGCACGACGACCGAGCTGTATTACGCGCGCTACAACGCGATCGATCAGTATCTGGCGATGGGCGCGCTGGCGCCGCTCGACGCCGTGGCCGACGTCAAGCTGTTCACGGATACCTTCTACCCAATTCAGAAAGACGAGTTCATCCGCGACGGCAAGACGATCGCCTACCTGTGCGGTATCACGTCGTCAGCTATGTTCTACAACAAGAAGCTGTTCGACGCGGCGGGCTTGAAGGCGCCGACAACCTACGCGGAGTTGCTCGACGTGGCTAAGAAGCTGACCAAGGCGCCCAATCAGTATGGCATGGGCATTCCGACGGCCGATCAGGTGCAGATCGGCGAGCCGATCGGCCGCTTCCTGGTTGGCCATGGCACGCTGTGGGGCAAGGACAAGGAGGTGATGGCCAACAGCGCCAAGAACGTCGAGGCCTATGAAGCGATGAAGGGGCTGGTCGACGCCGGCGTGACGCCAACCAACCAGAACAACCCTGTGCTGCGGCCGATGTTCTGGGAGCAGAAGAGCGCTATCTGGTGGGACGGGCCGTGGTTCCCGGGCATGTCGCCGAACCCGATCGAAGGGCTGGCCTCAGCCAAGATCCCGCTACCCAGCGGCAAGACGACCGGCGGCCCGCAGATTATCATCATGGCCAAGGCAGCGGCCAACAAGGAGGCGGCCGGCAAGTATCTCAACTTCATCAGCCAGCCGCAGTGGCAAAAGGCGATGACCGTCGAGAGCGGCATCAACTCCGGCCGGGTCAAAGATGTTGACTATGCTGACTACCTGGCCAAGAATCCCTGGTACCAGCCGTTCCTCGACGCCATGCCGACGGCGGTCACCAACATCGCGCCGGGCTGGGACCTGTTCAACGCCCAGTACACCAAGGTCATCCAGTCCAAGACGGCCGAGATGTACTCCAAGAACCGGCCGGTCAAGGCGGTGCTGGACGAGATTCAGGCTGAGCTTGAGAAGCTGGTCAAAGATAATCTGAAATAGCGATCTCGCCGGCCGGCACGCTCGCGTGAAGGAGCAACGATGATCGTCGACCGAGCGCCGGCGCAACCGGCCGCGCCCGCCACGCCCACAGCCGCGCGCTCTCGCCTCGACCTCTATCCATACTGGCTGCTGCTGCCCAGCCTGCTGGCGCTCGGCATCGTCATCCTCTATCCGATCGCTCAAGCGACGTTGCTAAGCTTCCAGGAGGGCAACCTGCTCAAGGGCGGCGCGGCGCCGGACCGGCCATTCGTGGGCCTGCGCAACTACATCACCGCGCTGTCGCTGCCCGAGTTTTGGCGCTCGCTGTGGGTGTCGCTGGCCTACTCCATCGCCGCCGTCATCGGCAGCTACGTCATCGGCCTGGCGATGGCGCTCATGCTGACAGCCACGTTCCGCGGGCGGGCCGTGGCTCGGGTGCTGGCCATCGCTCCCTGGGCGATGCCACCGGTCGTGACCAGCATCGTCTGGCTGTGGATGTACGACCCGCAGTTCGGCGTCATCAACTACATCCTGCTGCGGATCGGCGTCATCGCCGGCAACCTGTCGTGGTTGTCCGACCCACTGCTGGCGCTGCCGGCGGTCATCATTGTGACAGTGTGGAAGCACGTGCCGCTGGCGATGATGGTGCTGCTAGCCGGCCTGCAGAGCATCCCGCGTGAGTTGTACGAGGCGGCGCGCATCGATGGCGCCGGCCCGCTCGGTGAGTTCCGCTACGTCACCGTGCCAGGGCTGCGACCGGTCAGCGCCGTCATCGTGCTGATGCTGAGCCTGTGGACCTTCAAGGAGTTCACCTACGTCTACGTGCTGACGGGCGGTGGGCCGGGCCGCGCGACGGAGACACTGGTGCTGCAGGTGTACGACCAGGCCTTCAAGTACCTGGACTTCGGCCTGGCCGCCGCCACCGGCGTGCTGGTGATGCTGATGTGTTTCGCCTTTGCCGCCGTCTATTTGCCGGTCGTCTACGGGAGGGAGCGCGATGGCCGTCGCATCTAGGGCGAGGGCCGTGCCGGCGACGACCGCGATGCGCGCGCGTCGGCTGAGCCGGCGCACGGTCTTCTACATCATGATCGTTGTGACCATCCTGGCGAACCTCTTCCCGTTCTACTGGATGGTCGTCACGTCGCTTAAGTCCTGGGCCGGCATCTTCACCTATCCGCCGACGTTTCTGCCGCTGCCGCTCGATACGACCGCCTATCGGGAGGTGTTCGAGAAGAGTCGCCTGGCGGTGTGGCTGTACAACAGTGTCGCCATCGGTGTGCCGACGACGCTGCTGGCCGTGATCGCTGCCACCAGCGGCGCCTACGCGCTGTCGCGCTTCAATTTCCGTGGGCGTGGTTTGACCGGCATGCTGATCCTGGTCACGCAAATGCTGCCAGGTACGCTGCTGGTAATCCCGATCTACCTGATGTTCAAGGCGGCCGGCCTGCTCGACACGCACATCGCGCTGATCGTCTCCTACGCCACGTTCGCGCTGCCGTTCTCCATCTGGATGCTCAAGGGCTACTTCGATACGATTCCGATCGAGCTGGAGGAGGCGGCGCTGGTTGACGGCTGCACGCGGCTGCGGGTACTGCGCCACATCGTCTTGCCGCTGTCACTGCCGGGCCTGACGGTGACGGCGATGTTCGCCTTCGTGCTGGCCTGGAACGATCTGGTGCTGGCGATCACGCTGAACTCCAACCCGGAGCTGCGCACCGTCGCCGTCGGGTTGGCCTCGTTCGTCGGCGAATACGGCACGCCCTGGGGCCAGATCATGGCCGCATCGGCGGTGTCGTCGCTGCCGATCCTCCTGCTGTTCCTGTTCCTGCAACGCTACCTGTTGTATGGCCTGACCGCCGGCGCAGTCAAAGGCTAAAGGAGACCAATCATGAAGATCACCAGCGTCGAGACAATCACCACCCCGACCTACCCCAACATGATCTGGCTCCAGGTGCAGACCGATGCCGGCCTGGTTGGGCTGGGCGAGACGTTCTTTGGCCCGGCGGCGGTCGATGCCTACATCCACGAGGCGGCGGCACGCTACCTGATCGGGCAGGACCCGCGCGCCGTCGAGCGCCACCACAGCGTCCTCAGTGGCCGCATGACCCACCGCGCGATGGGCGCCGAGGCGCGCGGCCTGTCGGCCGTCGACCTGGCGCTGTGGGACCTGTTCGGACAGAGCGCCGGGCTGCCGGTCTACCAGTGCCTGGGCGGGCCGGTGCGTGATCGCATCCGCATCTACAACACCTGTGCTGGCGTCGGCTACAACATTTACACGACGGCTGCGCCCGGGTCTACCTTCCGCACCAGTTGGGGCATTGGCGACCATCAAGGAGACTTCGAGGACCTGATCAAGTGGCAAGATCAGGACCGCGCCGGCGACCTGGCAAGAGAACTGCTGGCGATGGGCATCACGGCAATGAAAATCTGGCCGTTTGACCAGTTCGCTGACGAGACCGGCGGCCAGCACATCACACCGGCGCAGATCGAGCAGGGGCTGCGGCCGTTCCGCCAGATCCGCGAGG